>JAAYAQ010000229.1 GCA_012719295.1 Candidatus Hydrogenedentota bacterium
GCCACGGGGCGCATCCAAATCTCAGGCGGCACTCGACATCTTACATACCCTCATGCGCGTGCGCACTTGAACCCGATTACATGGCCTTAGCGCGGGCAGATTCCCCTGGCTGAAAGTGGGAATCATGTGACGGCCCCTGATGGCACGTGTCAGCCGGTCTTCTTCATTCGCATTTACAATTATACATCAGTTGCAGACAGCCATCAATTCAGGTCTTCTTCAGTCGCTACCTCGTATCGCTGGTTCGCGGTGTGGTCCCCTGATGCCCTATTCTTCAAACATCCCGTTGATGGTGTTGATGGTCCAGTTGACGAGGATTTGGCCGCTTTCGGGTCCGACTTCGGTGCTGGCGGGGACGGCGCCGTAGGCGCCTCCGGCGATGGAGCGCGGGGTGGGCAGGTAGGAGCCGGGTCCCGCAAGTTGCACGAGGAAGGTCTGGGTGGCTTTGCTGCGGCCTTTGATCTGCATGGCGTAGTCGAGGTAGAGCTCGAAGGGGTTGGTGGCGAAGGCGATGTCGCCCAGGCGCAGAACATGGACCTCGAAGGGCAAGGTGGGCTGCGTCTGTTGTTCTTCGAAGCGCCTCATGACGTTATCCTCGCGTTTCATGCGCCGGTACGCCCGGGTGATGTTGACGTACCAACGGTTCTCTTCGCGTTTCTCGGGGTGTGCTTCCAGATCGCGGAGCAGCGCCTCGTATTCCTTCTGGTATTTCTCTCTTTCGGATGCCGCGTTTTGGGCATCTTGCTCGGAGAGGGGTCTCCGGATGAGGTCGAGGGTTTCGACACGGTGAATCAAGGCCGGGTTCCAGTCTATCTCCTTCCCGGCGCAGGGCAGGACCTCCATCACGGCGTTGGCGATGCGGTTTCCGATTGCTTCCCGCTGGGTACGGCCTGCCAGCTTCCACATGCGTTCCTCAGCCCGTTGCTCGATCCGGATGTGGGGCGACTGATCGCCTGCGGCACTCGCCTGACCGAGGACTTGCACGCCGGCGCCGAGACGTTTCCGGAGTTCCTGGCGTGTCTCGTGCCAGAAATCGGCGCTGAGCTCGAATAGACTTTCGGAGACCTGGGATGGACATGCCAGATTGACGACCACGCCGGTCAGTTGGCTGTCACGGTCGTAGGTGAACAGGAGGTTGACCGAATGGTCCTCGTACCCCTCGACATTGCGGAAATCGGGGTCGTCGGTCTTCCCGTACATGCGGCTGGTTCCGTCGGCATAAGCCATCAAGCGGTTTCGGCCCACAACGGCGTGTCCGAGTCCGAAACCGATACCGCCCGGCGCCCGGGAGTTCCAGGCTTGGATAATGGCTGCGGCCATGCGTTCCGCGGCGAACGCGACATAGTCCGCGGTCGGCATTACGCCGAGGTCCACGCCATACGGAAACGGCTCTTCGGTGTCCGCTTGGGAATAGCGCGGTTTCGCGTAGGTCGCCGGGCCTGTGTGGGTATGCGTAGCGCTGAAAAAGATCGACATCGGGTCCAATTCGGGGAGCGCGCTGCGAAGATGTTCCCGGACGGCGTCGCGAATGCAATCCGATACGGCCGAGAAATCACAGCTTACCATCGCCGCACGGCCGGTTGATTCCCCGTTGTTCAGCGACTCGAAAACCAGCGCGGTGGCGGTCAGGGGGTCCATCACGCCTTCGGATACGCGCGCGTGGAACTGGCCCTGGACGACCACGGGCTCCTCGGGGGTCACGTCCGCGGCGCCCCAGCCGACGAGCAGCCCGGTATGGGGCTGCTCGTCGTTCTGTGCGGCCAGGGCCACTCCGTGAACCAAAAGAAACGACACTGCGATTGCGGTGAAGACGGAAGCCGGGTGCTTCATGGGATGCGTCTCCTTCGTGGTTCGCTGCTCTGTATGGCGAAAGGCGGCGGTTATTTTGCTTTCAGGACCTTGCGCAGGTGCTTGATGCTGGCGCGGCCCTGTTCTTCGGAGCTGCATTCGACGGAGAGGACGCCTTTGAACTTGGCTTTGCGGAGGATTTTGACGATCCGCTGCCAATCGAGGACGCCTTCGCCGCAGGCGCATCCGGAGGGCACGCCGGTGACTTTGCCGCGGTCGCCCATGACGACGCCGCCGATGTCTTTGGCGTGGACGTGGACGATGCGTTTGGCGATGGCTTCGAGGAATTCGTAGGGGTCCTGTCCGGCCATGAAGATGTTTCCGGTGTCGGGGTTGCAGCTCATGTAGGGCGATTCGACGAGGTTAAGCAGTTCGAGATAGGTGTTGAGCTTAACCGAGTACTTCTGGTGCGGCTCCAGCCCGATGTGGATCTTGTGGCGTTCGGCGACGGGCAGGACCCTGCGCAGGGTGTAGTAGATGATGTTGAAGGCCTGCTTCTTGCTCATCCAGGC
This sequence comes from Candidatus Hydrogenedentota bacterium, assembly GCA_012719295.1. GTDB lineage: Bacteria > Hydrogenedentota > Hydrogenedentia > Hydrogenedentales > SLHB01 > UBA2224. The sequence goes on from JAAYAQ010000229.1 coordinate 2,361, forward strand.
GGGTACAACGCCTTCGTCGGTGCACACACAGGTGGCGCCGAGGGCATCGGCGTACTCGATGGCGCGGGTCAGGAACGGGATGCTGATTTCGGGCTGCGCCATGGGGGCATGCGCGCTGACGGCGCTGACCTTGAGGCCGAAGCTGTCGACAATGGCTTTGACTTCGAGCGGGTCGCGCTCCATGCTGACGGCGCCGTAGTAGCCTGCTTCGCAGAGCAGATCGCGGCCGTTGAGCATGTTGAGTTCGCAGTAGCGGTAGCCCTGCTTGCGGATGGCCGCGAGCGAATACTCCAGGGGTTTGTCGGCGTGCCGGAATGCCTCGGTGTTCAATCCAACCTGAATCTCTGCCATGGAACGTCCCTCCTGCGTTGTGTCGGTTGCGGCGGGAGTGCAGCATCGTGCTGCCGTGTCCCTCTTACGCCTCCCACATGCTGTTGATAATTTCCACGGTGCGCTCGACGAGGAGTTCACCGCCTTCAGGACCGACTTGGTTTTCGGTGATGCGCGATCCGTAGGCCTTTCCGGGCAGGGCGGCCCGCGTGGGCAGGTACTTGCCGCGATCGCCGGTAAGCTGGGCGATGAAGGTCTGTTCGGCCCGGCTCCGCGCCTTCATCTGGTTGCCGTAGTCGAGATACAGCTCGAATGGATTGGTGGCGATGGCCACATCGCCGAGCCGGATGACGTGGAGGTCCATGGAATAGACCGGAGCGTCGCCCTGCGTCTGGTAGCGTTCGAGCAGCTTGTTCATGCGCAGTACCGTGCCGGCCTGGTGGGAGGCGGGCTGGGGCGGGCCGTCCTTGGTCAGCCGGGCAATTTCCTCGCGGGCCATGGCGGCCTCTTCGTCCGTGACTTTCCGGGCGGGAAGCGCGAGTTCTTCGGTGTGATGACGGAATTCGGGGTCGCTCACCGGCGGCGTTTTCGTTGTGTCGTGGGCACTCCGCACGGCGTCGACCAGCCGCCGGGCCATCTCCTGCTGGCCGGGAATGTCGCGCATGTCGGGTTCATTGCGGCCGCGTCGGACGAGGTCGCGGGGCGACTGGTCGCCGGCGGCGCTGACCATGGCATAGACGTAAAGGTGTTCGCCGTAGATGGCCTGGAGCTGCTGTCGGGCGGGTCCCCAGAAATCGGCGGAAACGAACCGTTGTCCTTCGACGACCTGCGAGGGGCACGCGATATTGATGAGGGCGCCGGTCAATGCCTGGGCGTCATCGTGGAAGAAGAGGAGTTCGAGCCCGTGGTCATTGCCGCCTTCGAGCCCCTGAAAATCGGGCCGGCCGGATTTGCCGTACATCTGGGAGCTGCCGTCTTTGTATTTGGCGATGCGATTGAACCCGATGGCGGCATGCCCGGCGGCGCGGCTGACGGCGCCCGAACGGCGCGCGTTCCAGGCCTCGACCGCGGCCCGGGTGACGTTCCGGGCGAAGAAATCGGCGTAAGCTTTGGGAGACATCACGCCCGGGTCGGGGTCTTTGTAGAGGCCGATGGTCATGGTGGGGCCGGTGTGGGTGTGGGTGGCGTTGATGAAGAGTTTGCGGGCGTCGAACCCGGGCAGTTGCTGCGCGACGCGGTTGCGGACGTCCTCGGCGACTTCGCGTTGCACGTTCACGATGTCGCAACTCACCATAATGGCCTGTTCGCCGCCGCGCTCGAGGGCCAGGGCGGTGGCCAGACAGGGGTCGAGCACGCGTTCGGAGACGCGCTCGTGGAACTGGCCGTGGAGCTGGACGGGCTGGTCGGGGGTGATGCTGACGGTGGCCCAGCCGACGCGGAGGCCGTTGCCGGGTGTCGCGGCGGCGGGCTGAGCGGCGTCCTGCGCCTGGGCGAACGCGGTGCGTGCCGGGCCGGCCGCGCCAAGGAGCCCGCCGGCCATCGCGCCACGGCTCGTGTGTTTCAGGAATTCGCGCCGGTTGAGTCCATGCTGCGCACGTTGGGTCATGGTGCAACTCCTTCGCGAGGCGATGTCATGCACGCCGGTGCATGGAAAGAAAGTAACACAAACGCGCCTCGAGCGTCGACAACAGCGGCCCTCGACGGGTGTACGCCGCGCATCAAACCTCGGAGGTCTTGACGGGGCGGCCCTCGGCGCTGGAGACGTCGGCGGCAATACAGACGGCCATGGTTTTCGCGGCGTCATCGAGGTTCGGGAACGGCTTTTTGTTTTCGAGAATGCAGTCGACGAAATGGGTGACCTCGCCCTGGAAGGGATGGTGCGTGACGTCGCCGCTGTCGGGCAGGGCGCAGGGCACGGTCATGAACGCGTTCTGGCCGGGAAAGAGCTTTGGCGCGAAGACCTTGTCATTGCGGACGGAACCTTCCGTGCCATAGACGCCGATGTTGAAGACGTAGGGCATCTGGGCGTCGAAACAGCTGGTGGTGCGGCCGATTTTGCCGTCGGCGAATTTGACGACGGCGGTGGTGGTGCCGGGATAGTCGTTGGGGTTTTCGGTCTGGACGGAATAGGCGCAGACTTCGACGGCCTCGCTGCGCGCGAACCACTGCATGGCGCTGACGGCGTGGCAGCCGCCCGCGAGGAAGGAGCTTCCGGCCTGCTTTTTGCTGCCGAGCCATTTTTCGGCGCCGCACCAGATGCGGTGCATATAGTCCACCTCGACCATGAACACATTGCCGAGGGCGCCGGTGCGGATGAGCTCGTCGATGGTCATAAGGAGAGGATTCCACGTGAGGACGAAGCTGACGATGGTCTTGACGCCGGTCTTGTTGACGGCGGCCTGCTGCTTCCGGACATCGTCCATGGTGAGGGCGACGGGCTTTTCGATGATGACGTGTTTGCCGGCTTCGGCGGCCGCCACGACGGGGCCGGTGTGCAGGTCGTGGGGCGTGGACACGACGACGAGGTCGATGTCGTTGCGCCGGACCATTTCCTCGTAATCGTTGCCGATGGTGGCGTCGAGGTTGTACTGCTGGCGGTAGGTCTCGGGTTTGCCGGGCGTGCGGCTGACGAGGGCGCGCACTTCGACGCGTCCATCGTGCAGAGCGGCCTTGATGTATTCTTCCGCAACCCATCCGCATCCGACGATGCCCATGCCGAGTGTGTCCATCGTTCCCCCTTTTCGTCGTGAAACGCCACGAGTCCGTGTGGCTTATTGATAGTCGACCGGGGCGGGGAAGTCAAGCAGGCGGCACGGACGGCGGGTGACGGCGCGATTTGCGGCGGCAGGGGTGTGCGCGAACGCAAGGGGCGCGCGGCTAGGATTTTTCGTTGTGGTTTCGGGTCTCGTGTTCGCGGAAAGCCATGGCGGAGGTGAGTTCGCGCCGGACGCGGCCGAACATGCCGTGACGTTCGCCGTTCTTGAGGTGTTGCTGGGCCTGCTGGAAGTTGCGCTTCGAGAGGGCGGCGAGGTGATAGACGGGACCGCCGGGTTTGACGGCGGGCATGGTGGTCATGCCGAGCACGATGCCGTCTACGGGGGCCAGCAGCGAGGATTGTTCCTGGTTGAAGATGCTGGACATGGTGGCGAGGCATTCGTTGCGGCGGACGAGGTCGCCGGGGCGGGCGTGAAAATCGAGGATGCCGCCCATGGGAGCGCGAACCCAGGTGGTTTTGGTCACGATGAGCTGGAAGGGCGGTCTGCGCGGTTCGCCCCGGAGCATGCCGATGGAACGGAGGACGTTGAGGACGCCGCGGACGCCGATTTCGACGACGGTGGGCTCGATCTTCCAGACTTCGCCGGCCTCGAGGATGATGGAGGGCACGCCGGCCTGGACCGCGGACCGGCGGAGGGAGCCCTGAGGGCCCTGGTTGTTGACAATCAGCTCGCAGCCGAAGGCTTCGGCGAGCAGGCGTGTCCGGGGGTTGCGGGTGTACGCGCGCACATTGGGGTAGTTGACGCGGCGCACGGCGGCGCTGTGGAAGTCGATGCCGTAGTCGCATTGTTTGACGACTTCGGTGAAGATGGCGTGGGCCATGCGGCTGGTCTGGCTGCCGCGCGCCGAGCCCGGAAAACAGCGGTTGGGATCGCGGCGGTCGGGCATGTAGCGTGAATGACGTTCGAGGCCGTGGATGTTGATGACGGGGATGAGGATGAGGGAGCCCCGGATGAGTTGAAGCGGGTCGCCGTAGAGCAGTTCGCGGATGATGCCCATCCCGTTGAGCTCGTCGCCGTGGAGGGTGCCGGTGAGGAACACGCGCGGGCCGGGTTGCGGGGCGCGCATGACGTAAATGGGCAGGGAGACGGGTTCGCCGAGATAGGTTTCGTCGAAGGGCAGTTGAAGCTCGCGCGTTTCTCCGAGCGGGATGTTCTGCCCGGCGATCACGAGGGTCTTGCGTTCATCGAACGACCGGTTTTCCAGGGCCATCCGGCCGTTCAGGCCATTTCGGGCACTCACCCTTTATTCTTCTCCTTATCGTTGCGTTTACGCGGGCGTTTTCGCCGTTTATGCGGAGGCATCATACTACGCAGTTCGCGCAGATCGCCATAGCAAAGCAGCACGTCGCCGGTCTGGATGATGTCGTCGGCTTTGGGCTGGGGAACGACGGCATCGTGGCGGGTGATGGTGAGCACGTAGATGTTGCGGCTGGCGAGTGGGGTGTCGCGCAGCGTTTTGCCTTCCAGTTCGGGCATGCCGCGTACGGGGAACTCGGCGATTCCGAATCCGCCGGTAAGGCGCAGCCGCTGGCGCAGGTCGACGTCGGGGAAGAGGACTTGCTGCTCGACGAACTCGATGATGGCGCTGGCGACATCGATGCCGGTGGCTTTCTCGATGCCCTCGAGGCCCGGGGACGAGTTGACTTCCATGATCTGCGGGCCTTCAGCCGACTCGAGCATGTCGACCCCCGCGATGCCCAGCCCCATGATCTGGACGGCGCGGAGCGCGGTGTGGGCGAAGTCGGTTGTGAGGGAGACCGGTTCGACGGAGGCGCCGCGGTGCACATTGCTGCGGTATTCGCCCGGTTTGGCGATCCGGCGCATGGCGGCCACGACGCGGTCGCCGACGACAAAGGCGCGGATGTCGCAGCCGTGGCTTTCCTTGACGAATTTCTGAATGAGGACGTTCTGCTTGGCCCCGTGCAGGGTCTGGATGATGGCCTCGGCGACTTTCTCGGTTTCGGCGAGTATGACGCCGACGCCCTGGGTGCCCTCGATGACCTTGATGATGACGGGAACGCCTCCGACGCGGCGGATGGCCGGGAGGATGTCGGTGCTGTCGCGCACGAACTCGGTGGCGGGGATGCCGATGGAGTAGCGGCTGAACAACTGGGTGGCGCGCAGTTTATCGCGCGACCGGGAGATGGCGACGGACTCGTTGGGGACATAGATGCCCATCTGCTCGAACTGGCGGAGCACCGCGAGCCCGTAGAACGTGATGGACGCGCCGATCCGGGGGATCACGGCGTCAAAGGCCGGGAGTTTCCGGCCCCGGTAGTAGAGGTCGGGCTCCTGCTTTTCGAGCGAAATGGCGAAGCGGAGCGTATCGAGCACCTGAACGGTGTGGCCGCGCAGCTTGGCGGCTTCACGGAGCCGCCGGGTGCTGTAGCTTCGCGGCTGGCGGCTGAGGATCCCGATCTTCATATGGGCGTTGGTTTCTTTCGTTTGGGTTTCGCGGGTTTGCCGAGGGCGCGGCGTCTGGATACATCCACCAGAAAATCCTTTTCGAGCGCTTTTCGGCCCAACAGCATACGATAAAGCATCTCCTCGCGCGATGCCAGTGAAAGCTCGATGTCTTTTTCGACGGCCCCGAGCCGGATGCGGGTGTGGACAAAACAGCGGGTATGGTAGTGGCCGGAACTGGAGCGAACCCTCCCCCACTTCGCCACTTTGGCGGTCACCTTGACCCGCCTGTTGCTGTGCCTGCGGCTGAGGACGACCTCGAACGAGACGCGGTGGGCGTCGAGAATCTGAAGGTTGTCGACATGGAGCGAACTGGTGCGCGCTCCCGTGTCGATTTTGGCGGGGAGGCGTCCGATGCCCCACTCGGGCAGGGCGACGTATTCGGACCATCCGATGACGGTTTTTGCGGCGTGATCTTTGGGATGCTCGGCGGCTTTATCCGGCATGGGACGGTTACCTCGAAAGCAGGTCGCGTTCGGTCATGGTCTGATGAATGCGTTGCAGGGCGACGTCGATACTCGCTTCGGTCATCGTTCGTCCTTTTTTCATGAGCGGTTTCATGGCGTCATAGGTGGCGTCGAAGCGTTCGCGGATGTGGGCGAACGTCATGGGACGGGTGAATTTTTGTCCGCCCAGGGCCTGGCGGAATTCGAGGTTTGACGCGATGACGCCGCCCGCGTTGGCGTAGATGTCGGGGATGATGTCGACGCCCTTTTCCGTGAGGATCTTCATGGCGTCGTACGTTACCGGCATATTGGCGCCTTCGACGATGACGCGGGCCTGCACGTGGTCCGCGTTGCCGGCATGGATGACGTGGCCCGTCGCGGCGGGGATGAGGTAGTCCACGCGGAGCCCGAACA
>JAAYAQ010000037.1 GCA_012719295.1 Candidatus Hydrogenedentota bacterium
AGCGTCGACTCCCAGATTCAGGCGTACAACGACCGCATCGAACGGCTCGAATACATCATTGCCCGGCATGAAGAGCGTTATCGCGCGCAGTTCGCCCGGCTCGAACAGATGGCGGCACAGTATCAGTCCCAGGGGTCCTCGCTGTTGGGCCTGGGCGGCGGTCTTTCGTTCTAGCCCGGCGCTGCCGGGCAACACTGGAGGAGGTTCTGCAATGGGGGATTCACAAACCGCGGCACAGTTGGGCGCCTACAAGAGGGTGGACGTTGAAACCACATCTCAGGGCAAGCTCATTGTGCTGCTGTTTAATGGCGCCATTCAGCGCGCCGAAGAGGCAAAGCGCCACATCGCGGCGGGCAGCATTGAACACGTTCACAACAACCTCATCCGCGCCCAGGAGATTCTGGGGGAACTCCGCAGCGCCCTGGACATGAAAACCGGCGCGATCGCCCAAAACCTCGACCGCATCTACGAATACCTTCAACACCTCCTGATTACCGCAAACCTGCGGAAGAGCGTCGAACCCATCGAGGAATGTCTGGGGCACCTGACCGTTCTGCGCGACACCTGGAAAGAGGCGTTCGACAAACTCGCCAAGGAAGGCCAGACCGCAACGGCTGCGGTCATGAATCAGCACGGGGCCTCCTTGATGAACCTCAGGGGATGATGCGTCCGTTCCGTGAATTCAAGCCGCGTCTGATAAGATGTTCGACGTGGAACCGGGATGGTTGGGTTGCGGGCTGTGGCCAGGGGATGATGTCCAAGGCCGGCCCGGCACCTCATTTTGTATCCAAACTACGCGAATAGTATACTTAGTACAGAAACCCGGGAAGCACTGGCGAAGTAATGGTGTCAAAAAGGGGCTCTCGTGTCGGAAAAGGCGGCGGAACATAACTACCGCATGGCGCTCATGTTCTATCGAACGGAGCGCTATGAGGACGCTATTGCCATCCTGGATGACCTGGCCCTGGAGTTCCCCGACAGCAAACACGTCTTGTACGCTCTGGCGAAGTGTTTTGCGAAGGTCGGCCGCTACCAGGAAGCCCGGGCGCTCTGCCAGGAATTGACCGACAAACATCAGGATGAGCGGGCGCAGACGCTTCTTGAGCGGATCGGTGACCGCAAGGACACCTACATTCCCCAGAACGCGTTTCACGAGGCGCCGCCGGATCTGCCGGCCGGTATTGGCCTTCATGATGAGGGCGCTCCCGCGAGTTCCTCCGCTCAGATCGCGTCTCCTCCGGGCGACACCACCTCGTCCTGGATGTCCTCGACGCCGACAGCCCTGGTGAACGATTCCAAGACGCCGGCAGCCTTTGTGCGCGACTCCAAATCGGGTGCGGGAAGTACGTACAGCTCGGGCGGCTCGTATTCGACTCCTCCCCCCGATGCCGTAACGCCGTTCATCACGCCGCCTCCCCTGACCGAAGTTGAGGAGACGCCGTTAACGACCCCGCCGCCGCTCCCCGAGGCCGAGGCCGTCAAGACGGCCGAACCGGCCAGAAAACCGCTTGTCTCCAACGGGATGATCGCTGTCGCCACGCTGGCGGTCGCCGCCCTCGTGCTGATCTTGTGGGTGGCATTCGGGCCGCGCCAGTTCGTGTTTCCCGATGATCATATGATGGGCACCCTCGTGATTCGCGAAATCGACGGGCCGCGCGTGCGCTGGAACGAGTACGGGCCCGCCCGCGGGGAAACGTCGTTCCCTAAATGGGAGTACATTGGCCTCAACGCATCTCCCGACCTCACGGAAGCCGACCTGATCCTGCTGCAGAAAGCATCCTGGCTCAGGTATCTCGACCTGAGCAAGTCGAGCATCACCGATGAGATGGTGGAGCCGCTGGCGGAATTGCGGCAGCTCGAAGTCATTGACGTCCGCGGCACCAAACTCACCGAGGGGGGGATTGCCCGACTGAAAAAGTGGCTCCCGAACTGTACCGTCCGGTTTGATGTGATGCCGGCGCCGGCGCCGGTGGCCGCGGCGCCCGCGCCGCCGCCCGCTCCAACACCCGCCCCTCCGCCGGTCCAGCCGGCCCCGGCCCCCGCGGCGCCACCCCCCGAACCGCAGGCGCCCGGACCGCGCGAACTGATCTTTGCGGAGATGGTCGGCGACGTGCTGGTGAAAGCATGGGATGCCCAGGAAAGCACCGAATGGAGGCCTTTCCAGCCCGCCAAGGGGCGGGTCGTCGTGCCCGAAGGAAAAATCGTCAAACTGGCGGTACGGGCCGGTTCCGACAAACTCAGCGCCATTCGCCTGCTGGGTGCGGATGATATCCATACGGTGGATGTTTCCGCGGCCCGTCTGGATGACGCGGCGGCGCCTTTTGTGGCACGTTTGACCGGCCTGCGTTGCCTCATCGCCAACGATGCGGAGATTACCAACAAGGGTCTGGTCCAGTTGTGCGCACTGACCGAATTGCGGGTCCTTTCCCTGGCTGGCGCCGGCAAGTTTGACGCCGCGGGCATGGCCAGACTTGCGGCGATGAAGCATCTGGAGCGCCTCGTACTGCGAGGGGGGAACGTGAATGACGAGTGCCTGCAGCACGTCGGACGCCTCGCGCAACTCCGCCACCTGGACCTGACGCGGACGATGGTCACGGACGCCGGGCTGGCGTCTCTTGCCCAACTGACGCAACTGAATGAGCTGATCCTGTCTCAGACCCAGGTTTCCGGTCCCGGTCTTGCCCATCTGAACGCTTTGGGGATGCTGGAACGGCTTGACCTTGCCGGTAACCCCATTTCCGCCGAAGGGATGCAGCACCTCGTGCAATGCCGGCGCCTGCGATTCGTTCAGATGGATGGGCCGACCATCACGGACGCCACCCTGCTGCTCCTGGCGCAAGTGCCTACGCTGAGGCAGGTCAGCCTGAACAACACCGGCGTCAGCCCCGAAGGGGCGGCAGCCCTGAAAAAGGCGCTGCCCGAATGCTCGGTGCTTGTTTCGAAGCCCCGCCGCTGAACCTGCTCCCCGACCCGGGCGCGCCGTGGCCTCCAGGCACGGGCAGCGTGGGTGAGCGCGATGCCTGCTGCGTGTTGGGATGGCAAGACTTTTCCCCGCGAACCGGCTATAGTGAATCAAGCCCGACACGACCGGAGGATTCCCGATGAAACCGCGCCCCGATCTCCTGACCAAAGACGCCCCGAAAGGCGTCGAGGCGTTTCAACTCACCGAAGAGGCCGTCCCTTCGTGCCATCTGTACATGGAGGCCCAGATCTTTACCCCCGATTCGAAGCGGTTCGTCCTTCATCGCAGCGCCCATTCCCACGGCAGCGACAAGTCGGACCCCGAACACCGCTACCTCCTCTGCGACCTGGAGAACGCCGGCGCATTGTCGCCGCTCACGGATGAGACCGGCGCCACCGCGCCCTCCGTCTCGCCGGACGGAACGTGGATGTACTACTTCGTCAACGAAACCGGCGTGAACGCCGGCCGGTTGACGCTCAAACGCGTCCGCCTCGACGGGACCGCCCGGGA
>JAAYAQ010000230.1 GCA_012719295.1 Candidatus Hydrogenedentota bacterium
ACGTTTCCATGCGTTCCATGATCTCCAATGCATCCCGCAGCACGCCGCTGTGATACCCGCCGGACCATTCCCGCTGGACGCCGTCGGGCGTGACCTGCGCCACGAGATTGCCGCTCAGGCGGTCCATGGCCAATTCCATCCAGCGGCGGGACTCTTTGAACTCGGGGAAGGTGTAGGCGATGTTCACAAATCCGCGCTGTTCGAACACGGCCTTGTTGTGCACCGCGTTCATGGGGAGTTGTTCGGTTTTCACCTGGTGATCGTAGAGGCTGGCGAGAAAGACGCCGAGAAACTCCGGCGTAAAGGTCTCCCCGTGCACCATGACCGGGAACGACCGGCACAGGCGGGTCGCGCGGATGCCCGTCTGGATATCCAGCCAGGCAAACCCGCGCCACCGCTCGTAGACGTAGTGGGTTTTCTCGTGCTCCTCGAGCGGATGCCGGGCGATCCAGTCGCGGGTGAGGTCAACGTACGCTTTGACATACGCCTCGTCGCGCGTCTCGCGGTACGCCTGTTCGAGCGGTTCGGCCCAGTGGAACCGGTACATGGCGGCGACCCATTCGATGTCGCCCCGGGGATCCCAGTCCCAGCGCATGTCTTCGCCGTACTGCGCGGATTCATACGGCCCCCACTGGAAGATGCGATTGACGACATCGTCCGCAACCCGCCGGTTGGCCTCGTTGATCTTCCCTGACGGTTCGGCAAGCGGGAATCGGGCGCGGTAATGCGCCCGCAACGCGCCAAGCGCCTTGAGGGCATCGCCTTCCTCCGCCGCGGCCTTCACCCCGGCCAGTTCGGGCCGTTCCAGATCGAGTGTGGTGAGGATGTCGTCCGGATTCAGCGAGCGCAGCGCTACGGGAGCGCCTTCCGCGGCGCGCGCGGGGTTTCCGGCCAGCCCGCCCAGGCAGCAGGCGGTTACGCAGGCCGCCGCGAGCCTCCCTGCGACCCTGTGTCCGATTCGAAAACGCATCATCCGGCTCCTTTCTCCGCATATGCGGTCTCCTCATCCTGAACCGCATCATAGGGGGCGCCGTTCGAAGGCATCAAGGCAGCCGAGTAATCACACGCAGCGCCGGAGCAGCGCCCGGTCCACGGTCGTCGCTTATGCGCGCGGTCCAGCTTCTTCCCGCGGATGAAGTGTGGCGGCAAGGAGGGCCGCGCCGAGCGCGCCGGTCATTTGGGGTTCAGCCGGTACGATCACGGCGGCGCCCAGCGATTCTTCGAGAAAACCCTGCATGCCCGGGATCATCGCGACGCCGCCGGTGAACGCCACGGGGGCGTCGACGGTTCGGCCGGCCATGGCGCCGACGCGGTTCGAGATGGCGCGGAGAACGCCCGCCACGATATCGGGCGGGGCGGCCCCCGAAGCCAGCAGCCCTACGATCTCGGTCTCGGCGAACACGACGCACGTACTGCTGATGCGTGCCGGCGCCCGCGACTGGCCGGCCAGGGCGCCCATCTCATCCAGGGTCACGCCCAGGCGTTCGGCGACAACCTCGATAAACCGGCCCGTGCCCGCGGCACAGCGGTCGTTCATCACGAAATCGCGGACGTCCCCCGTCCCGTTGAGGCGCATGAGCTTGCTGTCCTGTCCACCGACCTCGACGATCGTTCGGACGTCGGGCAGGTGATGCCGGACGCCCCGGGCGTGGCAGGTGATCTCGGTGATGGTGGTATCGGCGAAGTCGATGCGGGCGCGGCCATAACCGGTGGCGACGATGGCGCGGACGGCGGCTGCGTCGAGGCCGGCGTCGCGGAGGAGGTCGTGATAGAGGGTATGCGCCAGCTCCCGCTGTGGTACGCCCTGGCCGGCGTAGCCCGCGCATACGACGCGCTCCGCGCGCGTGTCGAAGAGGAGGACCTTGATGCACCGGGAGCCCGCGTCAATGCCTGCGCAGAGCATGATTCCGCCTTTCTCTGGCGATCTCGACCATGGCCTCGATGCGCGTGCGCAACGTGGGGAAACACGCATCGGCCACGGGAGGGACTTCGATTTCGGTTACGGGCAGGTGGGGAAAGCGCCGCGCGATCTCGTCGCGGATCACCCCGCCTTCGGACGCGCAGTGGCTGGCGCCGGGAATGCGGGACACGACAAGGCCCTCGGCGCGGCACCGGGCGATCTCGCGGCCGATGCGCCGGGCGCGGTCCTGGGCCGTACCGGCCATTGGATCGCCAAGCGCTATCTGCGCCACGGCTTCCAGGGGCTCGATGTCCACAGGAACCTCCGCGCGCGCATGCGCGAACATGAAATCGGCGCCGACGATACGCGCACCGCATTCCTCGACCAGGTTCATGACGCGCAGATCCGCGACGGGATTGACCCAATACACGCCCACGGCATCCGGGGCGAGCACCCCGGCGCCGGCGGCGACGCGGCGGCGCACCTCGGCGACCAGTTCCTGCAGCGTGGCCTGCGTCTCCGCCGGGTCCGAGCAGAAATGCACCGGGAGCACGTCAACCAGGAGCATTTCAAGGGCGGGTAACGGACAAGGGGTCGCGCACGCCACCAGGCGCCACAGCTCTTCCGCAAGGGCGCGGACGCGATTGGCGGTCAGGATGCTCCGATGCAGGCCGCCGGTGGTGATGGGATGTCCGGCCAGTTCCCCGAAGGCCGCGCAGAGGCGTTCAAGCCCTGCTTTCACGAACGTGAGCTGGGCGCGCGGCGCCGTGAAGCCGGTGGGCAGGGTCACGGACTCCTCGCCGGGGCCGGGGGTGCGCCGGTGCGGGATCTCCCACCAGAGGATGGGGTGCCCGAGCCGTTCGAGCGTGCGGGCGATGGCGGTGAAGTCGTCGCATGCCGTTCCCGTACTGCAGGTGAGCAGATCCGGGATGGGGAAATGCCGCTGCGTCTCAAACGCGCCCAGCATCGCGCGGACGGGACAAAACGTGTCGTCGATGCCCA
>JAAYAQ010000231.1 GCA_012719295.1 Candidatus Hydrogenedentota bacterium
GGCCCGTATGTATCTCGCAACTGTTTGTGCATAGGTATTTTAGCAGGTGCTTGCATTCTTGGCACTCGAATTGCTATTTTAACAGGAGAATATGTCGGACTTTGTGGTATCCACCCTAGCTGTCTGCTAGGAGTGGGCTCCACTTCCTGGCCCAGGGGAAAGTGCGGCACACCGGGACAATGGATGCGGGGGCGGGTTGAGAGGGGAGCAGGCGTCCTTCGGGACGGACGTGGTGCAGCGAAATGCGGAGTGGCAAAGCAATGGCTACCGGAAGCGGCCAAATCATGATGCGGAACGATGCCGGACGAGTCGAACCCGAGTCTCAACAGGTTCGTTGCGCACAGGTGCTGGGGGAAACTGAACCCGGTAACGGCGCCCGGCGCAAGAAAGTGCTCGCGGTGTCGTCGGGCGGCGGTCACTGGGTGCAGATGATGAGACTGACATCCGTTCTTTGCGCGCATGACGTGGTGTTTGCCACGGTCAACAAGGCGTATGGCTGCGATGTCCCCGGCGCCAAGGTGTATGCGGTGGTGGATGCGACCGCCTGGAACAAGTTGAAGCTGCTTCTGCAAGCGATTGAGGTGTTGCTGATCCTCCTGCGGGTGCGGCCCGACGTGGTGGTCTCCACGGGCGCCGCCCCGGGATATTTCGCCATTCGTCTTGGTAAGCTTCTGGGGGCGCGGACCATCTGGATTGACAGCATCGCGAACGTCGAGCGCCTGTCGATGTCCGGGGCCAGGATTGGTGAATATGCGGATCTCTGGCTGACCCAATGGCCTCATCTCGCCCTCGATTCGGGTCCCGCATATCGGGGGGCGGTGGTATGATCCTCGTCACGGTCGGCGCACAGATGCCGTTTGATCGGTTGATTGCAGCGGTGGACCATTGGGCGGAAGTGAGCGGATGCACGGATATTTTCGCGCAGATCGGCGATACCGAATTCCGCCCCAAACACCTTCGATGGACCCAGTTTGTCAATCCCGACCAGTTTCGGGAACTGGTCGAATCGGCCGACCTGGTTGTTGCCCACGCCGGAATGGGCAGCGTGTTAACGGCGCTTGAGCTGGGCAAGCCGATCATTGTCATGCCGCGGCGCGGCGCCCTGCGCGAGACTCGAAACGACCATCAGGTGGCCACGGCGCGGCAGTTGGGCAATCAGGGCCTGGTGACGGTTGCCTGGGACGAGTACGAACTTGTTGAGAAGCTGGACACCCAGTTGGGGCAGATCGAGGTGGCCGACAGAATTCCCCGGCAGGCGTCGGACAGTCTCTGCAGCGCGTTGACGGAGTTCATCTCCCGGTCGCGCAGCGGGATCGTCAACGGCATTATCTGCTTTGGCGGCGTGGACTGGTGGTATCACAATCGCGGCCATTACGACATCCAGATGATGCGGGAACTCAGCCGCCACACCCCGGTCCTTTACGTGAATTCCATCGGGATGCGGACCCCCAGGCTCTCCGAAGGAAAAGTATTCGCGGGCCGAGTTCTTCGTAAACTGAAGAGCTGGAGCCATGGACTGGAGCTTGTGCGCGAGAACTTCGGCGTGTTGAGCCCGGTCTCCATACCGAAATTCCGAAACACCGGAGCAGCGAAAGCCCTGCTTGCCGAACAAGTTCGGGATTCCGCGGCGTGGATGGGCATTACGCGACCGCTTGTGTGGGTCGCGGTGCCGACCGCGGCGGATGTCCTGAGCCGCATCCCTTCCGCGGGGCTGGTGTATCAGCGCACCGACCGGTTTGAACACTATCCCGGCGTCGATGCGGAGCGCATTCGCGCATACGACCTGAAATTGAAGGCAGACGCCGACCTGACGCTTTTCTGTTCCACCAGCGTCTTTGAGGACGAAAAACCGGAATGCCGGGCGGCCGCCCTGGTCGATCATGGCGTCGACTACGAACAGTTCGAGGCGGCCGGGGATGGCGCGTCCCCTGAACCGGACGATGTCAAGGCGATCCAACATCCAAGAATCGGTTTTGTGGGAGGAATAGACGCCCACACGTTCGCTCCCGAGTTGTTCCTGCAAACCGCCTCGGCGCTGCCCGAATGCTCTTTTGTGATGGTAGGCGCCTGCTCGCTCCCCGAAGGGTGGTGCACTCTCAAAAATGTGCATTTTCCCGGGCGTAAGCCATACGACGAGGTCGCGGCGTATATGGCGGCATGCGACGTGTTGATCATGCCCTGGAACCACAGCCCGTGGATTAAGGCCTGCAACCCGGTCAAACTGAAGGAGTATCTTGCGGTGGGCCGGCCGGTCGTCAGCACCGCATTCGATGAGCTGGAGCGCTACGCCGGGTTGGTCCACGTCGCTCGCGATGCGGCGGAGTTCGTCGAGGGAATTCGCGCGGCCCTGGCCACCCAGCCGGATGTGGACGCTATGCGCCAGCGCGTCAAGGGTGAAACCTGGTCGGCGAAGGCAGAGGCGGTGATGGAAAACCTGCAAAAAGCGGGTGTCTCATTTCGCGGTGCGGCCGCAGCGGAGCGGAGGGCCGCCGCCGCCAGAAAACTCTCCGGAAACGGGGCGGGCGAGAACGGGGCGACGGCCAGGGTCAACAACAAACCCCACCGGCGCCCGCTCGGACTCATTCTCCCCTCCAAACGCGGAACCTATTGGCGAAAGCGGTACTTTATCGGCGCGGCCATCATGGCGCTCCTGGCAATCTGGGTCACTCGCGACGCATGGACCGACATGTTCCGTCTGGCCAGCCGGGATGAAGAGTCCAGCCATATCTGGCTGGTGCTGCCCGTCGCACTGTGGCTGGCCTGGGTGCGGCGAGAAGAAGTGAGTGTTCCCCGGCGGTCAGGCTACCTGATAGCGCCCCTTGTTCTCGTGTTCGGGTGGTTGCTCTATTCCGTTGGCGACACCTTTCTTTTTCAGAGTTTCTGGCATCTCGGGGCTGTCGTGATCGTGGCGGGGTGCGCCCTTTCGGTGCTGGGCGGAAGTGTGCTTCTGCGGTTCTGGCCCTCGTTTGCCGTGCTGGTGTTTCTCGTGCCTGTCCCCAGGATAGTCCAGCAACAGGTTGGTCTGCCGATGCAGGCGTTCACGGCTCAGATTACCGCATTTGTTCTGGATACCCTGGGCACCCCGATCGCCCTGAGCGGCAGTGTGCTGCAGGTGAATGGCGTGTCGGTCGCCGTAGCCGAAGCGTGCAACGGTATCCGCATGCTTTTCGCCTTGACCCTGGTCTGTTTCCTGTATGCATTCAGCACCCGGCTCAGCACGTGGACCCGAATCCTGATTGTCCTGATGAGCCCGTTCGTTGCCATTGCCGCAAATGTCCTGCGGCTGGTTCCGACCGTCTGGCTCTACGGATACACCAATAGCCAGACGGCCGATCTGTTCCATGACATCAGCGGCTGGGCCATGATGCCCGTCGCGTTGTTCGGGTTGTTCAGCGCGGGCGCGTTGATTCGCTGGACCCTCGCCAAGGACAGCGGTCAGCCTGAGGAGGTGCACCAGCGTGTGGCGTCCAGCGCGTAAGCCAGGTACTGCCGGGGAAGACGGAGGACCAGCCCGATGAAGTTGATCGCACCGGTGCTCTCGCTCGCGTTGCTCGCGGCCGTGGCTGTGGACCAGGGGTTCCGTCACCAGGTCCCGTCCGGGGCGGGAACGTATCATGCCATCGTGCGCGAAGCGGCAAAGACGATCCCCTACCAGCTCGGGAACTGGGTCGGCGTGGATTCCGAGATTTCGCGGGGCGCGCTCCAGATTCTCGATGCCAATGTGGCGCTCAGCCGCTCGTACCGGCAGGTTGGCACCAACCGGGCGGGTACGCTGCTCATAGTGCAATGCGCCGATGCCCGAAGCCTCTTGGGCCATTACCCGCCGGTATGTTATCCCTCGCAGGGGTGGTCGCAAGTCTCCGCCAGACCGCACGATATAGAGATAGACGGGGTCTCCCTGCGTGCGACGGAGTATGTCTTCGCATACGAAACCCTGGCCCAGTTTACCCGGCTCGCTGTGCTACACTTTACGGTGCTCCCGGATGGACGCACCGCGCCCGACATGGAACCGCTCGAACGCGTCGCCCGGGAGCGAAAGACGAAATTCCTGGGCGGTGCAAGCCTCCAATTCGTATCGGATGCGAGCCTTTCAGAGCAGGATCGCGATGAAGTTTACAGTCTGTTGTACCAAGCCGCGAAAGCGTGGATTGACGCGGTACAATCGGGAACCAAGAGAGCGCCATGAATCAAAACCGACTGCCATCGTTGCCCAACCAGGCGGGCTACCCCGCTTCGCCAAAGCCGCCAAATGCCGCCCCGGAGCAGAATCCTCTGCTGTTGGTTCACC
Organism: Candidatus Hydrogenedentota bacterium; assembly: GCA_012719295.1. GTDB lineage: Bacteria > Hydrogenedentota > Hydrogenedentia > Hydrogenedentales > SLHB01 > UBA2224. The sequence goes on from JAAYAQ010000231.1 coordinate 4,289, forward strand.
GCCTGTTGCGCGGCAGGTATGCGGCGGCGCTTGTTCTGGCGGGTCTCCTCGGCCTGGTCGGCAGCGTCTGCGGTTACAAGGCGCTGTCGCTGGAATACCAGAGCACGGCTCAGATTCGCATCGCGCCGGTAATGCCCAAAGTCCTCTTTGAAAGCGAGCAGAGCAGCGTCCTTCCCATGTTCGATTCCTTCGTACAGACGCAGGTCTCGCTCATCCAGAGCCGTCGCGTCGTCGACATGGCCATGCAGGACGCGACCTGGAAGGGCGCCGGCGGCGAGTATTCCCTCGAACGTGTCGGCGATTTCATGGAATGCCTGAGCGTTGTCCATCCCAAGAACACCGAAATTATCCAGGTGTCGTTTACGGACCGCGAGCCGCGGGTCGCTCAGGCCGGCGCCAAATCGGTCGTCGACGCGTATCTGAGCATCTACGGGGGCGAGGACCTCGATACGGCAACCCAGCGGTTCGAGTTGCTGGAAGAACGGGCCAAGTCGCTCGCCAACGAAATCGAGGGCTACCAGTCCCAGATGTACGAGATCGCCAACGAATATGGTTCGAACGCCCTCGAAGGAATCTACGCGTTTGAGGCCGAGGAACTGCAAAAGCTCCAGACCGAACTTGAGTCCGCGAAAATTGAGCTGGCGACGTTTGAATCCGCGAGCAAGGATGGCATGCTGCCGAACATTGGAAAAGACCCCACCAAACTCACCGTAGAGGAAATCGCAACCGTCGATAGTTGGATGCAGCAACTCCTCGACACCCGCAAGCAGCTCCGATGGAGCATGGACGAGATCAAAACGCGATACAAAGACCCCGAACAGCGTCCCGAATATCGCCTGGCGCGGGAACGCTTGAGTACCCAGGAGGAGGAGATCGAGAACTACGCGAGCCTGTACCGGGAGCAGGCCGCGACCAATGCCGGATTGTCCACGGCGGGGGCAAATACCGCCGAAACCATGAAGGCGGACCTGGAATTGCGGGTCGAACGCCTTCAACAGCTTTTCGATGAGAAGCGGGAGCGCACGCTGGCGCTGGGCAGGCAGAACCTCCAGATCGAAAAACTCCGCGGCCAGATTGCCCGTGCGCAGGAGAGTCTCGACAAGACCAACGCGCGAATCGAGCA
>JAAYAQ010000232.1 GCA_012719295.1 Candidatus Hydrogenedentota bacterium
GTTGTAGTATGCTGAACCAACAGGGAGCGAAGCGAGAGACGGTGGGGGCCTGTTGACCAGTCCACGGTTTCCGCCTTCCCAAGGAGCGGGTCATGGGTAAGCTAGTGGGATGGATCGTTGCGGCGATACTGCTGTTGGCGGGGACGGGGGTCCTGATCTGGGGCATGGGGCAGCGGATGGTGGCCGACGATCTGCGTGCCCGCCTTGAGCGGGCCGATGGAACCATCAACGCGCTGAAAGAGAACCTCGAAGCCATGGGCAGGCGGGTGGATGCCGCCGCGCAGGAAACCCGGGACCTCGAGGCGCGGGTGGCGAAGCTCCAGCCGCCGGAGGCCGGGGATACGGCCGTGCCGGCGGCTCCCGGCGCCTCGCCGGACACCGACGCGTTGACATCGATGATCCAGGCGTTGCAGAAGCCGCAGGAAGGGCAGAACACGGGAGAAAACCCGTTTTCGGCGATGTTTTCGGGTGAAAAGGGCAAGAACATGGCCCGCATGTCGGCCCAGATGAGCGTGCCGACGATGTACGGGGAGCTGTTCAAGGAATTGAATCTCCCGGCGGAGGACGAGGCGAAAGTGCGGGAGATCCTGACAGACGCCATCGCCGAGCAGGTCAGCCAGGGGTTTGACGCCATGAACAAGAAGAGCGATCCCGAAGCAATGCGCAAGAACGTGGAGGCGCAGGGCCAGAAACTTCGCGCGCAACTGGCCACGGTGCTCACGGCGGACGAGCTGGCGGTGTTCGACGAGTACGAAGCCGGCAAGGAACGCCGCATGCTCGAATCGGGGATAGACATGCAGCTGTCCATGTTCGCGAATGGCCTGACCGAGGAAAACCGCACGATGTTCCGCGACGTGATTGTCGAGGAACTGAGCGCGCAAGGGGAATGGGTCAACAATCCCGAGGTCTACGCCAACCCCGGTTCGGCCATCGACCGCCAGATTGCGGCGTTTCGTGCGGCGCGCGACCGCGTGGTTCCCGTGATTGCGGAAGACCAGGTGGCCCAGGTCGATGCGTTTGTCGACCAGATGGAAACCATGATGAATGCCCAGCGCGAACTCCTGGAAAACCTCATGGGCGGCGGCAAACCGCAGGATCCCCCCGCGGCGCCCGAATCCCCCCCGCAATAAGGGCGCAGGCATAAGCACAGCGGCGGATGACGCCGGGCCCGGCGCCGCGGATTTTCCGGCGGCGCCGCGGTCGGAAACTCCGGGCGAAAAAGAAGAAATTGCCTCTTCACCTATGGTATTCTACCGGGCGAAGGCGGCGTGGAGAACGCGTGTCTCCGTGACTCGGCCTTCGATTCTCGCTGATTTTCTGAACGCCGGGCCGTGGGTGAGGTCCGGCGCGCCACTCTCCCGGGCCGGTGCGGCGTTCCTTCCGGTTTGGGAGCCAACGACGCTGACACCAGTAGAGGGGTAGCTATGCCGCGCCGAGATGACATCCGCAAAGTGCTGATTATCGGGTCGGGACCCATCGTGATCGGGCAGGCCTGTGAGTTTGACTATTCGGGGACCCAGGCGTGCAAGGCGTTGCGCAAGCTGGGCTACGAGATTGTGCTGGTGAATTCCAATCCGGCCACGATCATGACCGACCCCGGCATGGCCGACCGGACCTACATCGAACCGCTCAATTTCGAAACGTTGAGGGAGATCATCGCGAAGGAGCGTCCTGACGCGCTTCTGCCCAATCTGGGCGGGCAGTCGGGTCTGAACCTCTCCTCGGAACTGGCTCGCGGCGGGGTGCTGGACGAATTCGGGGTGAAGGTCATCGGCGTGCAGGTCGATGCGATCGAACGCGGCGAAGACCGCAGCGCGTTCAAAAAGACCATGAACCAGCTCGGGATCGAAATGCCCCGAAGCGAACTGGCGTACAGCGTCGAGGACGCGGAGCGCATCGCCGAGACGCTGGGGTATCCGGTGGTGCTGCGTCCGGCCTACACGATGGGGGGAACGGGCGGCGGTCTGGTCTATAACGTCGAGGAATTGCGCACGATCGCGGCGCGGGGGCTTTCCGCGAGCCTGGTGGGCCAGGTGCTGGTGGAAGAATCGGTGCTGGGCTGGGAAGAACTGGAACTGGAGGTGGTGCGCGACGCGAAGAACCGGATGATCACGGTTTGTTTTATCGAGAATGTCGACGCCATGGGGGTGCATACCGGCGACTCGTATTGCACGGCGCCGATGCTGACCATCGCTCCCGAGTTGCAGGCGCGTTTGCAGAAATACAGCTACGCCATCGTCGAGGCGATCGAGGTGATTGGCGGCACGAACATCCAGTTCGCGCACGATCCGGCAACGGGGCGGGTGGTGGTCATCGAGATCAACCCGCGCACGTCGCGTTCCTCGGCGCTGGCCTCGAAAGCGACGGGGTTCCCGATCGCGATGGTGTCGTCGATGCTCGCGGCGGGCGTCACGCTGGACGAGATTCCCTACTGGCGCGACGGCAGCCTCGACAAATACACGCCCTCGGGCGACTATGTCGTGGTGAAATTCGCGCGCTGGGGGTTCGAGAAGTTCCGCGGCATTGAAGACAAGCTGGGCACCCAGATGCGCGCCGTGGGCGAGGTGATGAGCATCGGGAAGAACTACAAGGAAGCCTTCCAGAAGGCCATCCGTTCGCTCGAAACCGGCCGGTACGGCCTGGGGTTCGCCCGGGATTTCCACCAGAAGCCGCTCGAAGAGCTGATGGTGCTCCTGAAACACCCGACGAGCGAACGGCAGTTTGTGATGTACGAGGCCTTGCGCAAGGGCGCGGACATCCAGGAGCTGCACCGCCTCACGCACATCAAACCGTGGTTCATCGAGCAGATGAACGAACTGGTCGCGCTGGAAGAGGAAATCCTCGCGCATAAGGGCAAGGCCATTCCCGATGAGCTCCTGACCCGCGCCAAGAAAGACGGGTTTGCGGACAAGTACCTTGCCCGGCTGCTGGGCGTGCCCGAAGAGCGGATACGCACGCAGCGGAGCAGCGCCGGCGCCGTCGAGGCCTGGGACGCGGTCCCCGTCAGCGGGGTCGAGGACGCCGCGTATTACTACTCGACGTATAACGCGCCCGACACGGTGGAGGTGAGCCCCAACAAGAAGGTGATGGTGCTCGGGGGCGGACCCAACCGCATTGGCCAGGGCATCGAGTTCGACTATTGCTGCGTACACGCGGCCTTCGCGCTGCGGGAACAGGGCTACGAGTCGATCATGGTCAACTGCAATCCCGAGACCGTTTCGACGGACTACGACACCTCGAACAAGCTGTACTTCGAACCGTTGACGGTTGAAGACGTGCTGAGCATCTACGAGAAGGAACGGCCGGAAGGCGTGATTGTCCAGTTTGGCGGGCAGACGCCGCTGAACATTGCGCGGGAGCTTGCGAGCGCGGGCGTGCCCATCCTGGGGACGTCGCCCGAGACCATCGACCTGGCCGAGGACCGCGACCAGTTTCGGCACACCATGGAACGGCTGCATATCCCGCAGGCGCAATCGGGGATGGCGAGCACGCTCGACGAGGCCCTGGCGATTGCGGCCGAGATCAAGTATCCCCTGATGGTCCGGCCGTCGTATGTGCTTGGGGGGCGGGGCATGGAGGTCGTGCACGACGAGGAAATGCTGCGGCATTACGTCGCGGCGGCCGTCGACGTGTCGCCGGAACGGCCGATTCTCATCGACAAGTTTCTGGAGAACGCGGTCGAGGTGGAGGCCGATGCGATTTCCGACGGCATGGACGCCTTTGTGCCGGCCGTCATGGAGCACATCGAGCTGGCGGGCGTGCACTCGGGCGATTCGGCGTGCGTCATTCCGCCGATCAGCATTCCGGCCAAACACATCGAGACCATCACGGAGTATACGCGCAAGATTGCCGTGGCGATGAATGTGGTGGGCCTGATGAACATCCAGTACGCCATCGCGAACGACACGGTATACATCCTGGAAGCGAACCCGCGCGCCTCCCGCACGGTGCCGCTGGTCTCGAAGGTCTGCGGCATCTCGATGGCCAACCTCGCGACGCAGGTCATGCTGGGCAAAACGCTGGCGGAACTGGATCTCCGGCCGCGGCACGTCCCCCATTTCGGCGTGAAAGAGGCGGTGTTTCCTTTCAATATGTTTCCGGAAGTGGATCCGGTGCTGGGTCCCGAGATGCGCTCGACCGGCGAGGTGCTCGGCCTGGCGGATTCGTTCGGGCTGGCGTTTTACCGCGCGCAGGAAGCGACTCAGTCCAAACTGCCTCTTGAAGGGACCGTGCTGATTACGGTGGCGGAACCCGACAAACCGGGGGTGCTCGAGGCGGCGCGGCAGTTCCAGAACATGGGGTTCCGGATTCGCGCCACCCAGGGCACGCTGGCCTTCCTGGACGAGCACGGGGTGAAGTCCGAGCTGATCAAGAAGGTCCACGAAGGCCGGCCCAATATCGTCGACGCCATCACGAACGGCGAAATTCAGCTCGTGGTGAATACGCCCGCCGGGAAACTGAGCGTGACCGACGATTCGTATATCCGCAAATCGGCCATCAAGTACAAGGTGGCGTATGTGACGACCACCGCGGCGGCCATTGCCGCCGCCCGGGGCATTGCCGCCCGCCGCAAGGACGCGGCGACGGTCCGGTCGCTGCAGGAATACCATCAGGGGATCTCCTGAGCGGGGGATGCGCGGGCCGGCAGTTGCCCTCGGGACCGCCGGCTGTGGTAGCATGAGGCATGCCCAAGACGGTCGTCAGGAGAAGAGAGAACATCCGGGTTATCCTGCCCGACAGCGATAAACTGGGCCTCGTGGTTGCGTCGTTCTGCGCGACGCTGGTTTTGGCGATTCACCTCGTTCTCGGCTCGGCGGAGCCCCTGGAGATCGCCTACCGCGTATCGTTGACCTTCGCGGCTTCGTGGGGGGCCACCGCGCTGCTGGTCCACTATCTGGTCTCGGCGATGGTGGCGGAGGTCCGCGCGGAGCGGGCCGCCAGACGAAGGGCGCGCGCGGAGGCCGAGCGCGCCCTGGACGACGATTCGGGCGATGAAGAGGCCCCGGAAGGAACTACAGGAGAACAGGGATGAAGGTGATACGAAACGCGATGGCGGCCGTGGTGGCGGTGAGCACATGCCTTGCCGCATGGGCCCAGGCCCCGAATCTCGAGGGGCTGGACCTGGTGTTGGACGTCGTGCCGGCCGGTCCCGTCGCGCTGGTGAACAACCGGCCCATTCCCTCCGAGGACTTCGTCGAATTGTATAAGGGCGAATTGAACCGGTACCAGCAGCTGCGTCCGGAAGACACGATTTCGGACGCGTTTCGCATCGGCCTCGCGCTCCGCTGCATGCGGATACTCATCGAGAAGGAAGTGCTTCTGCAGGAAGCCGAAAAGCGCAAGGTGACGCTGACCGAGGAGTTTGTGCAGGAACAGTGGGCGAAGGAAGTGGAGCTCCTGGGCAAACAGCTTTCGGGGGGGCGCTCCGAACCGCTCAGCGAGGACGAGATTCTGAAGCAGGCCGGGGCCACGCGCGAGGAAGCCATCGCGCAATTGCGCAAGGCCCTGCTCGTCGAGAAGATGCGGGAGATCATCGCGAAAGAAAGCGGGGTGACGGTCACCGACGAGGAAGTCAAACAGCAGTTTGAGCAGATGCACAAAGACAACGCCCGCCAGCCCGACCGGGCCCATCTGCGCCAGATCTTTGTGCGGGCGCCGCGCCAGAACGCCAACGGGGCCGCCGCGCTGCGTGACGACGCGCGCAAAAAGGCGGAAGATGCGCTCAGCCGGATCCAGTCCGGCCGCAAGTTCGATGCGGTTGCCAAAGAAGTTTCCGACGAACCGTTCCGAAGCAAGGGCGGCGATCTCGGGCCGGCGCGCATCGACACCATGCCCGATTTCATGGCCGAAGCGGCCCGCTCGCTCAAACCGGGCGAGATGTCCGGCGTCATCGAAAGCGATTTCGGGTACCACATCATCGAACTGCTCGAATTGATTCCGGGCGAGGAAATCACGTTCGAGAAGGCGGCGCCGTTCATCAAGAACACACTGCTGCTCCGGAAGACCAACCGGGCCGTGGAAACGTTCTGCCAGGAAGCCACGAAAGACGAGGACGCGATCCAGACGGCGCTCGATCTGGATCGGAAGCTGATCACGCATCCGGAATTGCTCGACATGCTGGACCCGGGCGAGATGCCGGAGGAGATCCAGATGAGTCCCCAGCCGTGACGATGGTGTTTGCGCTGATGGTGCTGGCCGCGGGGGACGCGTACCAGTGGCCGCTCGCGCTGCCTCCGGCGGTCACATCGAGTTTCGCCGAATACCGTTCCGGCCGGTTCCATGCCGGACTGGACCTGCGCACCGGCACGGTTGGCCCCGAGGTCTACGCGGCGGCCGACGGGTACGTGGCGCGCATCCGCTGTTCGCCGTGGGGCTACGGGAAGGCGGTGTATCTGCGGGCCGACGACGGCCATACGTTCGTCTACGCCCATCTGGCGGAATTTTCGAGCAGCCTGCGCGAGTATGTGCGGCAGGCGCAACATGCCCGCGAGGAATACACGGTCGATCTCGTGCCGGAACCCGGGGCGTTTCCGGTCCGCCGGGGCGAGCTGCTTGCATTTGCGGGCCGCTCGGGGACGCGCGCCCCTCACCTCCACTGGGAATTCCGCGATGCCGAAAGCCGGCCCGTGAATCCCCGTCTGCTCGGAATCACGTGGCCGGACACCACGCGTCCCAGCATCCGTAAGGTGCTGGTGGTTCCTCGCGGCGCCGATGCGACGGTCAATGGCGACGTGGTGCCGGTCGTCCTGGAAGTCCGGCCCGACGGCAGTGCCGGCGGGCATACGTGCGCGGCCGTCACAGCCCGGGGGGAGATCGGTCTTGCGGTGGATGTGATTGACCCCGCCAACGGCGGCGCGAACGTCCTGGGCGTGCACACCCTGCGGACCACCGTGAACGCGCGCGAGGCGTTCCGGGTGCAGAATGACGCCTTGTCGTACGAAACCATGGGCGATGGTTCCGTGGCGTGGCATCCCTACTACCGTTCGGAAGGCCTGTTCCTGCTGCAGTGGCGGTGGGAGGGCAACCAATCGCCCAATTTCGCGGTTTCGGATTCGGACGGATGGCTCGAAGCGGGCGGCGAACCGCTGGACGTGCGTGTCGAGGCGCAGGACTATGTTGGCAACGCCGCGACGCTGCCGCTCCGGATCGAGCCGGAGACGGCCGAGCCGCCGGTGCCGCCATCCCGGGGGAGCGACGCCCCGGGCGCGGTAAGCATCGACTGTTTTGACCAATGGCTGCTGGTGACCGCGCGTTTTCCTGACGACGAGCCGGAGCCGCCCGTACTGCAAAGCGCGGGCGCGGAACCCGAACCGGCGTTCCGGCGCCTCGGAGGCGGACTGTTTCGGGCAGGCATCCGCGCCGCGGAACACAGCGACCAGGTGACCCTCGTCATTGATCATCCCAGGCTGGCGCCGTACGCGGAGACGGTCGAGGTGTTTCAGCGCGGCCGCGGCCGTGTCGCGCGTCTGGGAGAGCTGGTTGTTCGTGCCGATGCCCGAAGCCCGTATGGAACGCTCTGTCTGCGCGCGTCGGAAGAGACCGTTACGGGAACGTCCGGTCTGGTGGCGGCGGGCACAGGATACCGGTTGTGGCCGGGGGACGCACCGATTGCCGTCCCCCTGGAGATTTCGTTTCCGGAACCGGGCGGCGCGCTGGAGGCCTCGAACGTATCGATCTATCGCAAGTCGGGAAGCGGCTGGGCCCGTCAGGAGACCGTGCGGGGGGGCGGACGGCTCACGATACGCACGGGAAGCCTGGGAGTGTTTGCCCCGATGGCCGACCCGGTCGCGCCAACGATCACCACGGTGATTCCCGCGGCCGGCGCCGGCCCCACCACCAACCGGCGGCCCGAGATCCGGGCGCGGGTGGCGGACAACGCGAGCGGGGTCGCGGATGTCCGTATCACGGCCAACGGGGCATGGCTGCTTGCCGAATTCGATCCGTTTGACTCGCCCTTGGCCACGGTGGCCTGGCTACGGGACGAAGATCTCCCGGTGGGAGAAAACGAGATCGTCATCCGGGTGACGGACGCAGCCGGCAACACGGCCGAAGTGACGCGCACGATTCATATCGTTGAAGATCCCGCCGCGGCGTCATAGCGCGGCCAGGCAGAATCTTCGGGCCCGCGCGCGGTTTTTTTGCGCCAGTCCGGTTTCATTCCCGCCGGATGTCTGGTAAAATGGATCGCTTGTGGGGCACGCGGCCGGTGCCACGCATTCCGGGCTGTGGGGATGGAACCGGTTTGATTCGCCGCCGCGCTGAAAAAACACACGGCGCCATTTCGAGCTGCGGACTTCGCGCGTGGGGCGTCCGGAGATGTCCGGCGAGCAGTACGCACAGCGTGTGCCCCGGCTGCCGGGCCGGCCCCGGGACGGGGTGGATGTCCCTCGCAGGCGCAGACACGGGCCCGTGATGTGGGCGTTTTATCGGGTCGATCCATTCGTGCGGAGGGAGGCGTGACGATGCTCAAGGTGGCCTTCGTGGGCTGCGGGGGGATTCAAGGCGTGCATTGTGCCAATCTCAGCCGCAATCCGGAAGTGAGCATTGTGGGCCACTGCGACATCGAGCAGTCGCGCGCCGACGCGTCGGCGGCCCGGTACGGGGGCGAGTCGTTCATCGATTTCAACGCGATGTTCGACAAGACCAAGCCGCACGCCGCCTTCATCTCCGTGCCTCCCTATGCCCATTGCGGCATGGAAGAGGCCGCGGCCGAACGCGGCATCCATCTTTTCATCGAGAAGCCGGTCGCGTTGACCCGGGAAACCGCGCAGCGCATCGCCGCGGCCATTCGGCGGTCCCGGATCATCTGCAGCGTGGGTTACTGCTTCCGCTACTACGAGACAGTCGCCACGGCACGCAAGGAATTGAAGGGCCGGCCCATCGCCCTGGCGACGGGATACTGGCGCGGGGGACTGCAGGATGCCTCCTGGTGGCGCAAGCTCGACAAGAGCGGCGGCCAGCTCCACGAACAGAGCACGCACATATTCGACCTCTTGCGCTACCTCTGCGGAGAAGTCAAAGAGGTTCACGCCATCGGCTCCACGGGCTGCATGAGCCACGTCACGGATTACGACATTCACGACAGCAGCGTTGTCTCGTTGCGTTTCAAAAACGGCGCGTCCGGGGCGGTAAGTTCCTCGTGCGTGAATGGCAGCCACAGCGCGGCCGGCGTCAACATCGTGTGTCCGGATCTCGAACTGACCTTCAAAGAAGGGAAACTCACCCTGCGCGAGGGGGAGCGCACCACAAAAATCCGTTCGAAAAATGACTGTTTCGAGGAAGAAGCGCGGGTTTTCATCGACGCGGTGAAAACCCGGAAGCAGAACCGGATCCGGTCCACGTACAGCGACGCCGTCAAGTCCCTCCTCGTTACGCTTGCCGCGAACGAATCCATGCGGTCCGGCATGCCCGTCAAACCCTGATTCCCGCGGACAAATCCGGCCCGGGGGGATCGTCACCGGGGCCACAACATATCGACGCACCAACGAAGTTCACCGCTGTATATTGGGGTGTTGCCGGATGGTGTGAAAAGTGGCGACGGAAAGCTGTCAACACGTCAAATTGTTGCCGGGCAACACTTTACACCGCGATATTACTTGACGCATCGGCCCGCCCGTGGTACAATTCCGACGTTGAGGAGCGGTCCATAGCCGAGTGTAGATACAGCAGGTGGGTGGCAATGAGCTATGCTTAGCTGGCGCAAAGACAAGAGCAGCCGGAAGGATCCGGCGGGCACTCCGGAAAAGACTCCAGTGGCAGGTCAAAAAGGTGACGGGCCCGAGCGCAAGTCGCGGCCGTTCTCTGCCAAGGAGCCCCAGGCGTCCAAAGAGGGCAAAGATCCCAAAGATTCCAAAGAACCCAAGGACAATGCGGCGGAGTCGACCGGCCCGGATAACCGCCGCCGGCTCGGGGAGATGCTCGTCGGTGAGGGGATCATCACGCGCGAAGAGCTGGATGAAGCCCTCCGCCGGAAGGAAACCGAGGGGGGGTTTGTCGGGCAGATTCTCGTTGATCTGGGATACATCAAACAGAACGAACTCATCTCTTTCCTGGTCAAACAGTGCAAGATTCCCCACATCAGCCTGGCCGATTATCACATCAGCGATGAGCTGTTGAGCCTCGTTCCCGAGGAGATCTGTCTCGAACACTGTCTGCTGCCGATCGACAAGCTGGGCAAGATACTCACCGTGGCGATGGTCGACCCGCTGGACGCCAACGCGCTCGAAGCCGTTCGCCAGGTCTGCCCGGATTTGCGGATCAAGCCCATTCTCTGCGACTGGAGCCATTTTGCCCCGGCCTGCGAGCGGTTGTTCCAGAAGGGGAAAGGCACGGAGGTCACGGCGAGCTCGTTTGGCCTGTCCGAACATCCGGACCTGATGCCCGATGAGGAATCCGACGCGCCCGAACCGGAAGACGCCGCGGAGGAATCGGCGGACGGGCGGGAACCCGCGGATGCGGCGCCGGAGACCTCCGCGGAAACGGACGCCGAACCGGGAAACGGAGCCGCGTCCGAACAGGCGGAAATCGAAATCGCCGTGGCGCCATCCCGCCGCTCGGGCTCGAAGGCGGCGCCGGCCACGCCGGCCCCGGCCGCCAGTGTGAGCGCGGAAGAGATCGCGGCACAGCTTCGCGAGACCATGCAGGAAGCGTTGCGTGACGTGGTCTCGACGCTCGACAAGACCGGCCCGGCCGGTCCCGCCGCGCCGGGACCTGACTATGACGAGCTGGCCCGGCTGATGCGCGAAAGCGTCGAGCAGGGCATGGCCAGGTCGACCGAGAGCCTGCTCAAGGGGATGCAGGACAGCCTGGCACGGACGTCGAAAGACAACGACGGCGAAAGCGCGGCCGCAACGGCGCAGATCGCGGAAGCGCTCCGCGCGAACATTGAAGA
>JAAYAQ010000233.1 GCA_012719295.1 Candidatus Hydrogenedentota bacterium
TCCGGCGTCGTCGGTGCCCGGGTATTTCACGAGCATGAACACGTTCGGATTGGGCGGGCATCCGGCGGGCGGCGGTTTTGGCACGGTGGACGACATGCTGCGCGTGCTGAACCTGATTGCGAGTGGCGGCTCATGGCAGGGCAAGCAGCTCTTGAAACCCAAAGCCCTGAAGGAGATGCTGACGGTCCAATATGCCGCGCAGATTGCCGAGGCAGTCGCCAAGGGACAACCGCCGGCGCACGAGTCGTGGGGGTTGGGATGGCTCGTTCGCGGAACCGCCCCGAAATGTCCGGCCGCCCATTGGTTCGGCTTCGGCGACTCACAGTCTCCCACCCTCTTTGGTCATGCCGGGGTCGACACCATCTATGGCGATGGCGATCCCGCCCGGCAACTGGCTTACGTGTTTGTCATGACCGGCAAACCACGGGATGCCGCGGAGTCCACCCGTCTGCGCCGAGAGGTCAGCAATCGGCTCCAGGCGGCCATTTGCAGGTCTGCCGTTCGGGAGGATTTGTCTTGAACGAACAAGAAGTCGTCGCGCGGAGAAAACAGGTTTGCCTCTCCCCGGAAATCGTTATCAGGTTGTGTGAGAGAAATCGCAAGCTGTGGAGCCGGGGAGGTCTCTCAGATAAAGGGAAAGCGGTACAGCGAAGAGCGGATCGCGCTATTCCTGAGCGGCGGAGGAAATAACGGATGCATGCCCTGAAATCCCACAGTCGCATGGTGCCCATCTGGGCAGTCCTTATGGCGTGTCTGCTGGGATGCGCATATGCCGACTTGTCTCGGGATCTGGATGCGGTCTACCGGAAGAACCCGTTCGCGTTCCTTTCACGAGACTACTTTGCCCGTTTGTCGCGGGATCCATGCGCTGTGGCGTCAACCGATGAAATCACAATCGGAACGGACTGGTCCATCCTTGTGGGCGCCGATACCGACCCGCTGGTTGGCGTAATGGCGGGAGACCTGGCCGCGTTTTTGAAGCAGCGCATGGGTGTCGACGTGACGGTTCGCAAAGAAACAGACGCAGAAGCTGCGCGCACACACACAATCGTCCTCACTGACCACGGTGGCGGCGACCCGTCAACGGCCGGTTCGTACACGATTGACGTCGGAAGAGATGCGGTTGCCGTCCGGGGACAGAACGCCGCGGGTCTGCGCGACGGCGTAGTGCAACTCGTGGATCGAATGGGCTTTCGTGCGGCTCCCATACTCCAGATCGGCGAAGAAACACTGTGCCCGCGCCTTGCATTGAGAATGGGTACGATTCCCCGAATGGGAACGTACCGCGACCTGGTATTTCTAGGATACAACGGGGTGATCATCAGTCCCACCGACAGCGCTTCCACCACGCGCCTCACATCCGTGTCGGAGAGCAGAGCCATACCGGAACTCGCGCAGTACTGCGAGCCGGCGCTGGTGCAGAAGCTGGCCGAAAAGGCGCGCGATGCCCGCCGGTACGGACTCAAGACGTTTGTTTCTCTTTCCATGTGGGACTTCTATCCTGCCAACGCGCCGATCTTCACAGAGCATCCCGGGCTGCGCGGTGCGGAGGCGTTCAAGCATATGGACCGGCCCCCCGCCGGGCATCTGTTGTGTACCGAGGACCCGCTGATGGGCCGCTATCTTGCGGAATCGGTCAAGGGCCTTTTCGAGTCCATTCCGTTGGATGGCGTGCTGATCATCGTTGGCGGAGAGGAATTTCAACACTGCTTTATGCGCCCCTCGGGGGTCGAGCCCAAACACACAAATTGTGCCCGCTGTGAACAGCTGGGTGCGGAAACCGTCGTGGCCAATGTGTGCAATGGCCTGGCCCAGGCCGCACGACAGGCGAATCCCGAGGCGGTTATCGTGGCATGGCCGTACAGCGCCAAGTACTTCTGGTCCGCGGACGATGACCAGATAGCCTTCATACAGGAATTGAAGCCGGGAACAGCCCTGCTTACCGAGATCGAAAAGGATGAAACCGTCGAAAAGGAAGGCGGCGTGAAAAAGGCCATCTGGGACTACAGCATTGACCTGATCGGTCCCACCGGCCGCGCCAGACGGCAGATCGCGGCATGTCGAGCCGCCGGCGTCGAGGTGTACCTGAAGAGCGAGCCGGAACTGGCGTTTGAAGCGCCCGGCCTGCCCTACATTCCGTGCATGGACCGCTGGTTTGACCGGGCCGACGCGTTGGCGGCATCCGGCGCCGACGGGGCGTGGGTGCTCGCATGGTTCCGGCCAAACCAGGGAACCACCAGCGCAGAAGTGTACAAGTACGCGTCGTGGAGCCCCACGCCGGACCGTGAAACCGTGCTGAAGAAGCTCGCGAAACGCATCGCGGGTTCCGAAGAGGCCGCAACGCATCTGCGCCGCGCATGGGCCCATGTTTCGGAAGCCATCCCGTGGTCCCCGGAACTGCCGCCGTATTTCCTGGGCCCGTACTACCTCGGCCCGAGCCATCCCATGTTCGCAGATCCCGAGGGTGAGATACCGGCCTGTTTTAAGGCAAGCAGTGAATTTGCCGCCCACTTCCTGACTGAGGCGCGCGGTAATCCGGAACTGATTGGCCGCTTCTATCGAAACATGGACCATGCGCTCCTGGAAGCGGTGAACGAACTGGACGCGGCAGCGCCCGACATCCCTCGACGATGCCGCGGCGTTTTTGAGGCGGAGAACTTGCCCACTCGCTGGTTCTATCACACGGCGCGTACCCACGCGAACTTCTACGAATCCTGCCTGCTCCGGGATTTCCTGGTGACATTTGCCAAGGGTGGTGCCAAGACCCCCGAAGAGATCGCTGATGCCAAGACCAAGTACGACCGTTGGCGCGCCGTGTTGGAAGATGAGCGGGAGAATACAAAAACCGCAATCTCCATTGTGAAAAAGGACTCGCGCCTGGATGTCCACAACACCCGAGACGGCGCAGCGCTCGCGCCGTCGACCGACTTGATGCGCAAGAAACTGGCCCTGCTGGACCACGAACTGAAGGTATTCCTGCCCTCCGTTGCAGAGAAAGCGGGCCTCTAATTTCGGGGACACAATACTTAATTAGTTTCTTGACAGGAACGTCTCCGCATCCCGGGCGCAGGCCGATAATTTAGTATTGTGTCCCCGAAATTATAAAACGTCTCGAAGGGGGTGGTATCATGGGGGTCATGAAGGACATGACATCGGATAGGGCGGCGGCGTTTGCGGAGCTTGTGCGCGAGGCGGGAGAACTCGTGGAGCAGGCGGCGCGTGCGCGGAAACGGACGCTGGCGCTATCGCCGGAAGTGGCGGCGCTGCTTGAGCGAGTGGTGGGGTCCGCGGCGGCGGCGCCTCCCGTGCCGGAGAGGGCCGGTCTGGAGGACGTGGCGGATTTGGAGACGTTGCGGGGGGAGGTGGCGGGGTGCCGGAAGTGCGGTCTGGCGGAATCGCGGACCCAGACGGTGTTCGGCGCGGGCAATCCCCACGCCGACCTGGTGTTCGTGGGCGAGGCGCCCGGCGAACACGAAGATCTGCAGGGCGTGCCGTTTGTGGGCCGGGCGGGCGGTTTTCTGACCGATGTCATCGAGAAGGGGCTGAAAATGACCCGGGAGGACGTGTTCATCTGCAACGTCCTGAAATGCCGTCCTCCGGGGAACCGCGATCCGCAGCCGAACGAGAAAGAGGCCTGCGAACCGTATCTGGTGCGTCAACTCGCGGTGATCAAACCGAAGGTCATTTGCGCGCTCGGGTCCCATGCGGCGAAGATGCTGCTCAAGACGGAGGGGTCGGTGGGCCAGCTTCGGGGCAAATGGCACTTTTACCAGGGCATACCGGTGCGGGTGACCTACCATCCTTCCTATATTGTGCGTTCGGAGCACGAGCCCGACCGCCACGCCGCCGACAAGCGCAAGGTTTGGGATGACATCAAGGAGGTCATCCGGGTATTGAATGGCGAGATCACGCCCCGTCCGAACTCCGGCGGTCCGGCAGGCGGCCGGGATCTGTCCGGCTGACGGCGGTATGGGAGGGGTTCCGTCCACATATCCCCGGGTCCGCTGGCGCCAGTCGCTCATTGTGCGGGTGATCATTCTGTGCGCGCTGCTGGTGATTTGCCTGCTCGGGGCGGTGTATGTGGCGACCCGTTTCTATTTCGCGCAGGTGGTGGAGGAAATGCGCGAGCAGACGGACAAGATCGCGGACATCGTGTCGCTGTATTACGAGGAGAATCCCGTGGCGCCGCTGGAGGATCTCAAGGCGGAACTGTCGCGGGAAGGGGCGGACATTCAGTTTCTCGAAGGCGAAGCCATGCAGACCATGGTGACCATCGAGCACGATGAACTGGGGCAGATGTACAAGGTGGCCTATTCCACGCTGCCGTTGCCCGATGGGCGCAAGGCGTTGCTGACGGTGCGCCTGAACCTGCAGCCGCAGACGGAGATCGTCAAGGCGTTTCAGAACAAGTACCTGATCACGCTGACGCTGGGCTTTCTGCTGACGATCGGGCTGATGGTGTATTTCATCGCCAAGACGTTGCGTCCCCTGCGCGAACTCACGCAGCGGTGCAGCCGGATTTCGCAGGGCCATCTCGAGAATGTCGAGATCCGCAAGAACGCGGGCGAAATTCTGGCGCTGGAGCACACGTTCAACGGGATGGTCAACGCGCTGAAAGAAAAGGAACTCATGGAAGCGAATCTCCGCCAGGCGCAGCGCCTTTCCGCGCTGGGTTCGCTGGCGGCGGGCGTGGCGCACGACATCCGGAACCCGCTGAATTCGATCAAGCTGCTGTCGAGCCATGTCAGCGACAACCTCGAGCAGGAAGAGCACCGCGAACGGGCCGTGAAACAGTTGCGCACGATCCGGCAGGAAGTGGACCGGCTGGAGGAGATCGTGACCGGGTTTCTCTCGATGGCCCGGGAACAGGAGCTGAATCCTTCGCCGAACAAGGTGGACGCGCTGCTCGACGAGTGCGTCCAGTTGATTCGCAAAGACGCCGAACAGCGGGGGGTACGGCTCACGCAGGAGCTCCGGGCGGGCGATACCGAGTTGATGCTGGATCCGAAGCAGTGGAAGCGGGCGGTGATCAACGTGCTGCTGAATGCGCTGGAAGCCACGCCGCGGGGCGGGCGCGTGCGGGTCTTTTCGCGGGTCACGGACGCCTCGTGCGAGGTGGAGGTGCGCGACGACGGTCCGGGGATGCCGCCGGACGTGGCCGAGCGCGCGTTCGATCCCTATTTCACGACCAAGCAGACCGGGACGGGCCTGGGCCTGTCCATCACGCGGGGCATTGTCGAGGAGCACGGCGGCGCCATCCAGATCACGACCCGGGAACAGGCGGGATGCCAGGTGCTCATCACCCTGCCCTTACGGAATTTGCAGCCATGAACACACTCCGGATCCTGATCGCCGAAGACGACGCGGTCCAGCGCGAGATCATCCACGACATCCTGCGCGACGCGGGGTACACGGTGGACGCGTTCGGCTCGCCGCGCGAGGCCGTTTCCGCGCTCCAGAAAACCACCTGCGACCTGCTGTTGACCGACCTGCGCATGCCCGAGATGGACGGCCTGGACCTGCTGCGTGAGGCGTTACGGCTCCGTCCCGAGCTTTCGGTCGTGGTCATGACCGCGTACGCCACCGTTCAGACGGCGGTCACCGCGATGAAAGAGGGCGCCTGCGACTATCTGGCAAAACCGTTCGACAAGGACGAGTTGCTGGTGGTGGTGGGCAAGGCGCTCGAGCAGGCCGAGTTGCGCCGCGAAAACCGCCAGTTGCGCGAACTGATCAGCGACACCACGGCCCTCGGCAACCTCGTTGGGCAAAGCCCGGCCATGCAGAAGGTCTTCGATACGGTCCGCCGCGCGACGCGCGTTTCGAGCACGGTGCTGATCCAGGGCGAATCGGGCACCGGCAAGGAGATGGTCGCCCGGCACATCCATTTCAACGGGCCGCGGAAAGCCCGGCCGTTTATCGTGGTCAATTGCGCGGCGATTCCCGACACCCTGGTGGAAAGCGAGTTGTTCGGGCACGAAAAAGGGGCGTTCACGGGCGCGGAAACAAGCCGCCAGGGCAAATTCGAGATCGCCAACGGCGGCACCATTTTTCTGGACGAAATCGGCGATATGCAGATCGAAAGCCAGGCGAAACTGCTCCGGGTGCTCCAGGACGGCGTGGTCGAGCGCGTGGGGTCGTCGCAGTCGCGCCAGGTGGACGTGCGCGTGCTGGCGGCCACGAACCGCGACCTGAAATCCGTGGTGGCCGACGGGCAGTTTCGGGAAGACCTGTATTTCCGGCTCGAGGTGCTGCCGATCCGGATTCCCCCGCTGCGGGAACGGATCGAAGACCTGACCCTGCTGATCGACCATTTCCGGCAGAAGCTGGCCAAACGGCTCGGCCGGCCGGCTCCCACGGTCAGCGCGGCGGCCCTCGACGCGATGAAGCGCTACCGCTGGCCGGGCAACGTCCGCGAACTCGAAAACACGTTGGAGCAGGTGTTTATCCTGTGCGATCGCGACTCCATCGGGGTTGATGATCTGCCGGAGAAGTTCAAGACACGCGAACCCCAGACGGGCGAAGTGCAGCTGCCGTCCGGCGGGCTGATCCTCGAGGAAGTCGAGCAGGACCTGATCCGGCAGGCGCTGGCCCGCTCGGGCGGCCGGATCAAGGAAGCGGCGGAACTTCTGGGCCTGTCGTACAAAACCCTGCAATACCGCCTCAAGAAGCACGACATCGACAAACACGAAGCCGGCAGCGGCTGAGTCGCTGACAGCGCGGGCAGGGCGTCCGGGTCTTACAGCGGGAAGAACTCCCGGGCGTTTTCGCGCAGGATGCGGCCGGCGTACCA
>JAAYAQ010000234.1 GCA_012719295.1 Candidatus Hydrogenedentota bacterium
GTTGTCGTGCAACGAGTACAACACCGCCCCGTTCTCGCAGATCGCCGGCGCGCGGATGTCGAGAATCTTCATCAGCACCTCGGCATAGGGCTGGGGACGGCCCGTGCAGAGGGTCAAGGGCGCCAGATCGGATTCGCCCGCCGACGCCGCACGCGACTGCCGGGCAAATTCAACAAACGGCTCCAGCGCCCACGGCACGGATTCCTCGGGGCTCACGCATCCGTCCAGATCGGTGATAATCCATTTTACGGACATGCAGCAACGGCCTTTCCATTCACGCTTGTTCCGGCGCCCCGCCCGCAGTGTTATGGGCAAAGGGCGCCCGCCTTGTCAACTCCCCCCGGGCGGCTGATGCAGGCGGACGAGTGTAGCGCAGGCGTCACGCCGTCTTCGGCGAGCTCCCGCCCCCCCAAAAAAGACAAACCGAGCCCCCAATATCCGGGAACCCGGCGTCAAGACAAGTGATATTGAAAATCAGGACCGGCTAATAGCGGGAACGACGGTCTTCGCGCGGCTGCGCTTCGTTCACCTTCAGCGTGCGGCCCTGCAGGTCCGCGCCGTCCATCGCCTGGATGGCCGCCTGGCCTTCGCTGTTGTTCGGCATTTCGACAAACCCGAAACCGCGCGAACGGTTTTCGACCCGGTCCATGATGACGCGCGTCGCGCTCACGGTTCCGTACGCCTCAAACGCCTTCCGCAGATCGTTCTCGGTGGTCGTGTACGACAGATTCCCTACATAGATGTTCATCAAGGCTTCCTTTCTCACGTCGAGACTTGTCCGGATGGTCGTAGCAGAGACGGAAGGCAGTTCAGCCCTGATGCATGCAGTTGGAAATCGCCAACGCGCGGCGGGATATGAAATCTTGCCCCACTCAGTCTACTTTCCACGAACTCCGAAACCCACACACTTACCCCACTTAGAATAACACATGGGAGCCCGTTTGCCAAGAGGGTTCGCGGGTTTGCTATAGTGACCCCCCAACCCCCCCGGATGGACGGTGGATGGCGGGGGTGAACGGAGAGGTTTTAGAAATGAACACGCGCCCGATGGAACGATTCGCAGCCGCCCTGCTCCTCCTCAGCCTCCCCGCCCTCGCCGCTTCCGGAGCGGTATCGCCGTTCGATGTGGGGAGCCGATCGCAGCTCTTCGTAGACAAGGTGCTGGTAGATGCCGCGGATAACGTGGCATTCACGCTCCATCCGGCGCGTCCGCATCCCGAAAACCCCATTCTGAAGGCCGACCAGCCATGGGAAGGCTGGCGGGTCGAAATCTACGGGAACGTCATTTACGACGAGCAGGAACAGCTCTTCAAGATGTGGTACTACGCCGAAGAACCCGAGGGATTTCCCCGTCTGGGTCTCTATTACGCCACCAGCCAGGACGGCGTGCACTGGGACAAGCCGCTGATCGGCGAGGTGAAGTCGGCAAAGCACCCTCGGCATAACGTCATCGCCGAGGGCATCCTGCTGCCGTCGGTCATGAAGGACGTCCACGACCCGGATCCCGCACGCCGGTACAAGATGATCGGCCACAACCAGGACGCCCAGGATCACGGATACCACACGTGGGTCTCGCCCGACGGCATCCATTGGACCCGATTCAGCGAGTCCCGCATCGCCCCGGGCGCGGACGTGGTCACCGGCTACTATGACGAGCAGCGCGGATGCTACGTGGCCTTCCCGAAAATCGCCCATACCGTGCGCGGGTTCGAGCGGCGGGTGTTCTGGCTCACCACAAGCCCGGACTTCCGCACCTGGTCGGAACCCCAATTGGTCTTCACGCCGGATCTCCGCGATGACGCGGGGAGCCTGGCGCGGATCGAGGAAGTGCGCCCGGTCCTGGACGTTCCGGACGAGCCGGCGCTCATGCGCACGGAGTTCTACGGCATCGGCGCGTATCCGGCCGAATCGTGCACCCTGGCGTTCATCTGGATGTTCACCATCAACAACAACGCGCGGTACGGCAACCAGGAAGGCCCCGGCGAACTGCAGTTGGCGGCCTCGCGCGATTTGGTCCATTGGGAACGGCCCTTCCGGCAGCCCTGCGTGCCGCGCGGAAAGGTCGGGGAATGGGATTGCGGCTTCTTCGGCACCCAGGCGCGCGCGCTGCGGGTGGGCGACGAGGTCTGGCTGTACTATGGCGGCTCGAACTACACCCACGGCACGCCCTGCCTCTATCGCGCGGAAGGCACCGGACGCGGCACGCAGTATACCGGCTCGCTCGGCCTGGCCATCTGGGACCTGGACCGGTTTGTGTCGGTGGACGCTCCCGCCGAGGGCGGCAGCCTGACCACGGTGCCGCTCGCGTTTGCCGGCGGACGCATGGAGGTCAACGCGCGCGTCACGGGCGCCCTCACGGTGACGCTGTGCGATGCCGCGGGGACGCCCTATCCCGGTTTCGAAGCGTCGGACGCGATCCAGGGCGATAACCTCCGTCACGCGGTTGCGTGGGGCGGCCAGGCCGATGTGTCGTCGTTGCGCGGCAAACCGGTCGTGGTGCGGTTCGCACTGCGCGACGCTGAACTCTTCGCGTTTGCGTTCCGGGAATAATCGGGCGTCAGGCGTCGCGAAGAGCGCGGAAAATTCGCTGAAAACAGGCGAAAAGGCGTGCCCGTTGCCTCAGGCGGCCTGTATTGACGTGTGCCGGATTCCGGCGCAGAATGGAATGCGAATGGAGGGATTGCGCTCATGAAATCGTGGCGGTTTCATCAGTTTGGCGACATCGGGAACCTGCGGATGGACGACATCCCCATCCCGAAACCCGCGCCGAACGAGGCCCTGGTCAAGCTGCACTATGCGGCGTTGAACCCTGCGGATGCATATCTCGTGAAAGGCCAGTATCCCCGCCCCGGCACGCCCCCCTTCGCCGTCGGCCGGGACGGCTGCGGCGTGGTGGAAAAGCCCGGAGACAGCGGCCGGTTCCGCGCCGGCGACACAGTGGTGGTGTTGCGCAGCGAGATCGGCGTCACGCGTGAAGGGACCCTGGCCGAATACGTGGCGGCGCCGGAGGCGTCGCTGGCGCCCCTGCCCGCGGGCTGGAAAGAAGAGGAGGGGGCGGCGGCCCCGCTGGTGTTTCTGACCGCGTGGCAAGCCCTCGTCGACGCCGCCGCTCTCGAACCCGGGCAGACGGTGCTGGTTACCGGCGCGTCGGGCGGGGTGGGCACGGCGTCGGTGCTGCTCGCGAAAATTCTCGGCGCGAAAGTCGTGGCGTTGTCGCGCAGCGCGGAGAAACGCGCGCGCCTCAAGACGTTGGGCGCGGACATCGCTGTGGACGCGGAAATCGACGGCCTCGAAATGCGGGTGAAGGAAGCGCTCGGGGGCGGACGGGTGGACGCGGTCGTCGAGAATCTGGCCGGTCCGTACCTGCAGGCGAGCATCAATCTGTGCCGTGAACGCGGCCGGATCGCACTGGTGGGCCTGCTGGCCGGGACCAAGGCCCAGATGATCGTGGGCACCCTCCTGTTCAAGCGCGTGCGCGTCGAAGGCGTCGCCGTAGGCGCCTACACCCCCGGAGAGGCGCAGGAGGCCTGGCGGCAGATCGTAACGCGCCTCGACGCGGCGGGTGCAAGGCCCCCCATCGACATCGTGTTCCCCCTGGAATCCGTGCCGGAGGCGTTCGCCCACCTTGAACGGGGGCCGTTTGGGAAAGTCCTGGTGCGGACGGGCGCCTGACGTGGCGGTGCCGGCCCATACCCCCGCGCAGGCGGCCCTGGTTCGGCCCAGCGCCGGTCTCCGCGCGCTGTTTCTTGAAGCGGCATACGAATACCGCGATGCGGGCGAAGAACTGGATCCCGCCTTCCCCGCCTACTGGAATGCGTCGTTTGAAGTGTACGTACAACAGCTCGACGACCTGGCTCACGGCAGACACCTGCCCTTCGCCATGGTGAGGTCGGACACGTTCTGGCTGCTGAGCGGCGAGGGGCGTCTGATCGGGATGAGCCGTTTGCGGCGCCGCCTGTCGCGAGCGTTACGCATCGAAGGCGGCCATATCGGATACACCATCCGGCCGATGGAACGGCGCAAAGGCTACGGCACCCGGCTGTGCGCGCTCACCATCGAAGAAGCGCGAAAAACCGGCAAATTCACGCGGCTCCTCATCACGTGCGACACCCGTAACACCGGCTCGGCGCGGATCATCGAAACGAACGGCGGAATTCTGGAGAATTACGTCATTTCGCCCCGCTCGGGAAGGCAGGTCTCACGGTACTGGGTCACCCTGTAATCCATCGAGGAACAGCCCATGAAAATCATCGTAACCGGCGCCAGCAGGGGCATCGGACGCGGCATCGCCACCGCGCTGGCCAAGGAGGGTTTCCAGGTTGGCGCGCTCGCCCGTTCCAGCACGCTGCTGGACGAGCTGCGGACGGAGATCGAGGCCGCCCGCGGCATCTGCCACACCGCCGTGTGCGACCTGCGCGACCCGTCGGCCACGCAATCCGCCATTGCGTCGCTGCGCGAGCAGCTCGGCGGCGTGGACGGCCTCATCAACAACGCGGGCCTGGTCATCCGCAAAGACGCGTTCGACCTCTCGATGGAAGAATGGCACGCGCTGATTGACACCAACATTCACGGCCTGTTTTATGCCACCCGGGCCGTATTACCCTGGATGCGCGAGCAGCGGCGGGGCCACATCATCAACATTTCCTCGATTTCCGGCAAGGTGCCACTGCCCGGCGGCAGCGCCTACGCCGCAACCAAGTTCGCCGTGACCGGGTTCTCGCTGTCGCTCTTGCAGGAAGTGCGCGAGTACGGGATCAAGGTCACCGTGGTCTATCCCGGTTCGGTGGACTCGCAGTCGCACCGCCACGATGCGGACGCCGGCCATTCCTGGAAGGTCACGCCCGAGGAGGTGGGGCAGGCCTGCGCCGGCATTCTCCGCACGGCTCCGGGGACCCTGATCAGCGAACTCGAAATCCGCCCTTTGGGCCGCCCGCCAAAACCGTAGCCGGGAATCGCCTGCATCCTGCCCGGCGAGAGGGAGGGCGGGCCGGGGCCGAGGCCTCAGAAATCGATAACGCTCAGCCCGGGAATCGAGGAGTCGAGCGGGATGGTCTCAATGCTGGTCGCTCCCAGTTTGGCCAGCTCGTACCGCACTCTGGGCAGCGGCAGGTCAACGCTGTCGGCCTTCATCTCAATGCTGTATTCGGTGTAGTTCACGCCTTCGTTGATCGTGGGCTCTTCCCCGAACAGACGATTGTCGCGCAGGTAGTCGAGGATCGTCTGCGAGTCTTCTTTCCGGGTGTTGAAGGTGACCAGCACCTTGTCTTCGGCGTAGATGGACCCGTACAGGTTCAGCAGGAACATGCGCGCGATGTCGTATTTTTCGGGTTGGTCGCGCAGCGAGGAACACGCCCAGATCCCCGCTTCCGAGGTCATCACCTCATCGAGGACGCACAATCCGTAGTTCTCGATGGCGCTGCCTGTCTGGGTAATCTCGAGGCCGAAATCGACGGAGCCGTTCTTGACCTTGGCCTCCGTCTTGCCCCAGGTTTCATAAATGACGATGCCGCGGTCGATCCGGGGCGGGGTCTTGAATTTCTGGACAGAGAACTGCTGGTGCGACGCGCCGAAACCCAGCGCCTCAGCCCTTCCCCGAAACCATTCGAGCGCCAGATACGGCATTTCCGACACCATGGTCACCAGGGGTTTGGCCGACAAGAGCGTTTTAAGCCACGCGTCACCGCCGGCGGCCGTCCCCCGGGTGCCGATGATGACAATGCGCACCTTGCCCCGGTCGAGCGACAGCACTTTTTTCAGGGTGATCTCCCGCTCGTACTCGTATTTGAATTCAAGCGTGCGTTCGCGGACCCAGTCGTCGCCGCCGATGGCGATGTCGATCTCGCCGACCGCCAGTTGCGACCCGAACTCCTGGGGCCGCCCGTCCCATCCGACCAGAAACGCCGTCAACGGGAAACAGCTTGGGCCGCCCTTGTCGTAGCCCCGGGCCGGAAACCCGGCGCGCTTGAGCAATTCGATCAGGCTCCCGCCGCGGTTGGGATCCGCGAGGGAACCGGCCGGTAAACCTACGATTAACTGCGTGTTGCTCATGGCGCGCCTCTGTCCAGTTGATGCTTCCGGTGTTGTCCGTCAGGAAGATCATCTTATACGCATTCGCCCCCGCCGAGATCAAGCGCTCCCGCGGCAGTTGCCGGAAAAGCAGGCCCGTTCCGGGACCTTTCATGCCGGACGTTCAAGAATCGCCGCCACCCGCCGGGCGAATGCGGCCCCGTTCCATACGTCCTCGACGCGTTTCCGGCCATTCCGGCCCAGGCGCGCGGCCAGGCCGGGGTCTTCGAGCATGCGCAGGAGCGCCCCCGCGATGGCGCCGGGCTCGTCGGATTCAACCAGAAGGCCTGTTTCGCCGTCGAGGACCAGCTCGGGCGCCGCGCCTGAATTCCCCGCCACCACGGGTTTGGCATGCGCGTGGGCCTCGCTCACGGCCAGACCGAGTCCGTCCGCCTGCTCTCCCCCGCCAACGCCGGCCGGCAGCGCAAATACGTCGCACGCCGCATACAGCGCCGCAAGACGCGCTTCACCGACTTCCCCCGGCAGAACAAGCTGGTTGCGCACGCCCAGACGGCGCGCTTCCTGGCAGAGCGTCCCCATGCAGGGCCCACGTCCCGCGATCAGGAGAACGGTGTTGGGCACGCGTTCCAAAATCCCGGGCAACGCGCGCACCAACGCCACGTGATTATTGCGCATGCTCAAACGGCCCACCGACAGGATGACGCGGCTGCCGTCCAGCACATAGTCGTACCGCGCGGCGTCAACACGCGCTTTGTCGACGCGTACGCCGGGGTCCGCCCCGGGCCACACCACGTCAATCCGGTCCGCGTCCACGCCGCAATTGACGAGGTTCCCGCGGGTAAACTCGCTATCGGCAACAATCGCCTTCGCCCGGGCATAGACCCGGCGCAACAGCCCGCCCAGAACGGGTGCGTTCCGTAATGTCATGCCGTCATGCCCGCAGGCAAACACCACGTACGGCGTGCCGCGCATAGCGCGAAGGAGCATCGCGCAGACTCCCCCGGAGGCCACATTGAGCGCCAGCACCGCATCGCACCCGCGCGCAGACCTCCAGGAGGTGACCAGCATCGGCATCAGCCGAAGCCAGGCCGATCGGTATCCGCGATATCGAACCACCTCCGCCGGTTCGGCGGCGTCAGTCCCCTTTATGCCGGGGAACCGGGGCGCCACCACGGCGACGTCGTGGCCCAGCGCGGCCAAGGCACGCGCAAGGCGCGCGCTCACCGTGCTCATGTCCCCGTCAAGCGGCGGGTAATCGGCTGTGCAAATCAGGATCTTCACTCAATTCCCCATACATCAGGATAACGGCCGGCGCGCGGGCATCGTAGGCAACTCCAGGGCGCCGTGGCAAATTCAGGGAACGGGTGGCGCCCCGGCGCTGCCATCGCAGCCGCCGTGTCTTGCGCCGGTCCGGCGCGTTCTTTATGATGAGCGCCGGCGAAATACGGCATCTGCAAGGACCCTTTCACCCGATGATTGACGCATACATCTTTGATATGGACGGAACACTGCTGGACTCGGAGATTCTCTGGGTCGAGGCGGTCAAGAAGTGCCTGATCGATTTCGGATTTCCGGTATCGCACGAGGAAGCCATCGACATCGTATACGGCGTATCCTGGCACGACATCTACGAGGAGATCCGCCGGCGTTTCCCGGGGTTTGGCCTGGGATACCAGCAATTTGTCTCGGTGGTGGATCCCATCTTCGCAGCGTTGCGCCACACGCGCGACATCCGCATCCACAGCTCCATCGAACTGCTGCGGAAACTGGCCCGGGACTACCCCGTGTGTATCGTGTCGGGCTCAAACACCGCCGGCGTCAACGACGGCATCGACATCATGGGCATCCGGCAGGACATCCGTTTCTTTCTCGCCGCGGACGATTATTCCCCCGGGAAACCCGACCCCACCTGCTTTCTGCTGGCGGCCGAACGCCTCGAGATCGAGCCCGCGCGATGCCTGGTATTCGAAGATTCCCGGGTCGGCGTCCAGGCAGCAAAGGCCGCCGGCATGCATTGTGTCGCCCTGTCGCGGGCCGACCGGCCTCGCCAGGACGTGTCGCTGGCCGACCTGGTGCTCGACGACCTGGCCGCATTCTCCGCCGGCGACTACTGCGCCGCGCCGTAGCATGAGACGGACCGCGCAGCGAGCACCGGACCGGTTGGACCGCATGATGAGAGCCCTGTGGAAAACCATCGTTCTGGCGGGCCTGAGCGCGCTGGCGGGCCTGGCCGCGGCCCGTGCCGCCGCGGCGGAAGACCGGGTCTGGAACCTGGGCCAGGCGCGTCTTGAGAACGGCCTGACCGTGGTCACCCACGAGGACTTCTCAAACCCGCTGGTTTCGGTTCAGGTGTGGTACCACGCGGGCTCGAAAGACGAACCTGAAACGCGCCAGGGCATGGCCCACCTCGTCGAGCACCTGATGTTCCGGGGCAGCGCGGCCGTCGGCGATTATCAGCACGGCGACCTCATTCATGCCGTGGGCGGCGAAAACAATGCCTACACCTATTTCGACCACACCGCCTACGTGAACACCGTCCCCGCGACTCAGCTCGACCTTGCCCTCTGGCTCGAAGCCGAGCGCATGGCGTTCCTGGACATCCGCGACGACGCCTTCGAGACCGAGCGCAGCGTCGTCGAAGAAGAGCGCCGCACCGCGAATCTCAACGCGCCCTACGGCACCCTGCCCGAACGCGTCATGGCCGGGCTGTTCCAGCACCACCCGTACCGCTGGCTGCCCATCGGCAAGCTCGCCCACCTGCGCGCGACCACCCCCGCCGACGTTCGCCGGTTCTGGGACACCTACTACGTGCCCAACAACGCCACGCTCGTGATTGCCGGGGCTGTGACGCATGAGGCCGCGCTCGCGGCGGCCCGGCGGCATTTCGGCTGGATGCCGCGGGCACCCGTTCCGCCCCGCCACCGGGGGGGTGAACCCCCTCAAACCGCCGAACGCGAATTGGTCCTTCCTGAACGCCTCGGCCCCGTGCCGCTTGCGGGCTGCATCTACCGCGGCGTCCCCGCCAGCCACCCCGACGCGATTCCTTTACGGATGGCGTTGTGGCTCCTGGCGCAGGGCGAGGACAGCCGGATACACCGCGACCTCGTGCGCGACCGCGGTCTGTGCGTTCTGCTCCTGACTCAGGACTTCTGCCTGGAACACGACGGCGTGGCGGGCTTCGTCGGGGCGCTGCACCCCGTGCGCTACTATCTCGGCAAGCTCAATCCCCTGGGCAGGCCGGGTGACGCGGTGTTCCGCGCCTTTGACCGCCACATCGCCGATTTCCAGCAGAACGGCCCAACCGGCGACGAACTGGCAAAGGTGAAATACCAGTTCCGGCGCGCGGCCGTCTCGGGATGCCTCACCGTCGAGCAGCGCGCGTGGAAGTTTGGCGAGGCGGCCATCCTGCACGGCGACCCCGCGTGGGTGAATCGCGAAGCGGCGCTCGTCGATGCCATCACCGCCGAAGATCTGCGCCGGGTCGCTTCCACCTATCTCGTCGCCGAACGGCGGACCCGCGTCCGGGTCCTGCCCGACCGGCAGTTCCACTACGAACCCGGCGCGGACGCCGACCTGGCGCCCTCGCCCTTCCCCGAAACCCCCTGGTGCAAAGCCGCGTGGGAACGTCCCGCGGACTTTCCTGCCGCTGCGCCTCTCAACGACGCGATTCCGGACGCCCCGAGCGTGCCCGCTCAGGAACGCGTCCTCGCCAACGGCCTGACCGTGGTGGTGACGCCCGACAGCGAATCGCCGCTGTTCCTCGCCGCGATGGGTTTCACGACCGGACCCTGGGCCGAAACCCGGCCGGGGGCGACGAGCCTCGCCTTGGGAATGCTGAGAAAAGGAACCGAATCGCGCTCCGCCGGCGAACTCGCCCGGTTCATCGAACAGCACGCGTTGATGGTGCAGGAGGTGGCCGTGATGGACGCGGCCATGCTCGCCGTCAGCGGACTCAGCGAGACCGGCCCGGACTGTCTTGAGCTGCTGGCCGAACTGGCGACCTCCCCGGCGTTCCCGCGCAAGGAATTGCGTCAGCTCAAACGCCGGGAACGCGTGGTGCTTCGCTATGCCCACAGCGACCCGGCCTATCGCGCCGACATCGAGCTGCGCCGCCGGCTCTATCAGGCTCATCCGTACGCCCGGCCCGCCACCGGCGGCCCGAGCGATGTCCGTAACCTCAACCGTACCCGCCTGGCCCAATGGTGGCGGACAATCGCGCGCCCGGACGCCGCCGTCCTGTACCTCGGCGGCGACGTCGAGCCCGAGACCGCGTTCCAGTGGGCGGAACAGGCGTTCGGCGGTTGGACCGCGTCCTCCGACGGCCGGGACGCCTCCTTGCCCGATGCGCCGCCCCCGCAACCCACCCGCGTGTACCTCGCCCATGTGCAGGACGCCGTGCAGAGCCAGATCCGCATCGGACAGATCGCCCTCGGCCCGGACCATCCCGATTTCTTCCCCGCGCAGGTATTCAGCGAGGTCTACGGCGGATCGTTCGGCAGCCGACTCAACATGACCCTTCGCGGCGAGCAGGGCCGCACCTACGGCGCCTACGGGGGATTCACCTTTCTCAAACACGGGGGCTATTTCGCGAGCAGCGTTTCAACGCAAACGGAGCAGACCCGCGATGCCCTGGCATCCATGCTGGACGTGCTCGAGAGCATGCGCACCGTTCCCCCGTCCCCGGAGGAGCTCCAGCGGGCCGCCTCCCACCTCACCGGGCGCGCCGTTCTCGATCTGGAGACCTTCGCCGATGCCATCAACTGGCTGTGGTACCTCGAATTCATGGGCCTGCCCCCCGACTACCTGTCCCGCGCGCACACGGCCTATGCCGCGGTGACCCCGGAAGACATCCAGCGCGTCGCCCGGGAACAGGTGGATCCCTCCCGCCTCAGCATCGTGGTCGTAGGCGATTCGGAAGCCATTGAACCAGACCTTGAGGCCTTCGGAACCGTTACCCCGGCCAGATAGGATGTTGCGCAACGATACGCAACGCTCTGTAACGTTTCTCTACCGAAGATTCTCCGACAGTGGATTCACTGTTCCCGCCTGCCGCAGCATCACAGTAAGTCATTGATAATCCATATTTTAAAAAGGTAAACCGTGCGAAAAACGCGACTTGGCCCCGGAATTGCTCTACTCTGATAAGGTGTCCGAACAAAGCGCAGGAGGAGCAGAAAAGATGCCGATTTTTTCGATCAAGTGTAACGAATGTAACGCCATCGATGAGGTGCTGATGCGCAGCGCATCGGCGGAAACGCCGCACTGCAGGCAGTGTGGCAGCCCGGAGACCGAGCGGATGGTGTCGCGTCCCTCTGTATGTACGGGGGGCCGCAGCGGCGGAAGCTGCCCAACGGGGACGTGTCCATTCGTAAACGCGTAGGCGTTGACGTCTAATTGCAGTCAATGTGGCGCCCGCCTGACCCCCGGAAATAAATCCCCGCTCCCGGGCATTTCTATATGGTTTGGACAGTCGGCAACCGGGCACAACAAGGCGCTCCGGAAAGGAGTCGAGAAGATGGTCGTACCGATACTGCGAATTGGCCTGGCTGTGGCTCTGGGCGCGGGACTGGGCGCCGTCATGGGGAGCACGCGGTCGTGTGAGACCGGCGGGTGCCCCCTGACCGCCAATCCGCGGCGCGGGGCCATCTACGGCGGTTTGATGGGACTGCTGATCGCGTTTGCGTTCGCGCCGCCGTCAGGACCGGTCATCGAGGCGGATTCCGGCATCGTGGAGGTAACTTCGGCGGCGCAGTTCAAAGAACAGATCAGCGCATCGGAGAAACCGGTGCTCGCGTATTTCCACGCGTCATGGTGCGGCGCGTGCCGCCAGGTGGGCCCGACCGTCAATGAACTCGCCCGCAACCACTCCGGCGCGGCAGTGTTCCTGGGAGTGGACACGGATCAAAATGCTGAATTGGCGCAGGAGCACGCGGTTCAATACCTGCCCACGTCGATCGTGTTTCGCGGCGGCCGTGAAGTGGCGCGGTTCGTGGGCGCGTTCGACAAGGCGCAGTTGATTCAGGAACTCACAGCCCCCGACACACCGCAGGCCGGAACCCCCAAACCCCCTCTCTAACACCCCCCTCCCGGCTTTGTGGTAAGGTGAAGGCGGGACCTTCTCCCCGGGTCCCGCCTTTCTCATGTCTGGAGGATGACCAATGCGAACGCGTTTTCACGTGGCATGCATCGTGTGCCTGGTTTCGTGGGCGGCGGCAACAGCGCAGGAACCGCCGCCCGGCGCCGGGCGACCGGACTTCACAAACGCCGCGTGGACCCTCATAACCAGGGAGGCCGCGTTCAGCCCCCGCGACACCGCGGAAGACCTCGTGTATGACAACAAAATGTGGCTGAGCAACGGCTACTACCACGACAACACCCTCTCCCGCGACCTGTGGGTTTCCACGGACGGAGCGGTGTGGTCCCTGGTGAACGGCGCGACGCCCTACGACGGCTACAGCGAGATGGTCGTCTATGACGGGAAAATGTGGGCCATCAAGGGTTCAGTGTGGACCTCGACCGACGGCGTCGATTGGACCCGCGTGGCGGAAACAACGCCCTTGGGCGTGCGCGGGTACGGCGAGGTGGTGGTGCACGACGGACGGATGTGGCACCTGGGCAGCGGCGCCGATGTGTGGTGGTCCACCGATGGGGCCGCCTGGACCTGTGCGACGGAAAACGCTCCGTACGGAAACCGAACGGCCAGTGCCGTAGCGGTGTTTGAGGGAAAGCTGTGGTTGATGGGCGGCTACACCCAGCAGCCGAATGACCCGCCCGAAAAGAGTTACCCCCAGTATACGACCCACAACGACGTGTGGGCCTCGCGGGACGGCGCGACGTGGGAGCGCGTGCTCGAACACGCCCCCTGGACCCCGCGCATGTGGTCCATCGCAAGAGCCTACGCCGGCGAACTCTGGATCATCGGCGGCTTCGACAACGCGAACAGCGCAAACCTGGGCGATGTCTGGCACACCCGCGACGGAACGTTGTGGACGAAGCTGGAGGCCAGGACCACGTTCGCGCCGCGCCACGAACCCACCTGCTACGTTTACGAAAACAGCCTGTGGGTCATCGCGGGCAACACCTGGCCCGTGGTGAACGACGCCTGGCGCCTGACCTTCGGGGACGGTTGACGCCGCCCGTTGTCCGGCACACGGTGGCGGTCAGGGGGCGGCCCCTTCGCGATCGAGCCGCACAAACGCCGCCAGGGGGCAGGATACGCTGGTGAGATAGACCGGGTTCTGGCGGTGGTTGCCGTCGGGATGCATGCATTCCCAGGGCGAGCCGGATTCGGGCCCGTTGCGAAAATCGCCTTCGCGCAGTTCGGCGAGGTATTCGCGCGCCAGCCGCGCAGCCATCGGCCGGTCGATCCGGGCGATGGCATAGACGACCCAACCCACGGGCGTTCCCCAGTACGCGCCGTTCTGGTAGGTGTTTTTCGCCGCGAGCGCGCGTTCCCACATCGTCGCATCGCTGAAGTCGTCGGTGATGCGGACGTGCCGGATATTGCCGCGCCAGGCGAGCGTGCCTGCGTCGTAGGCGTTCGCCAGCGCGCGGCACGCCGCCGCCTTCTTCCCGGGCGTCAGCGCTCCGACATACACCGCATAGGCGGTTCCCCAGACGTCGGGCTGCGCGCTCGCGCCCGTCGAGGCGCGGAGGAGGCCGTCCACCGCCGGGAAGGTAACGTCGATTGCCCGCTTGAGCGTCTCGGCGCGGTCCCGGCAGTCCTGCGCACCTTCGCCGTCGCCGATTTCGGCGTAGAGCGCAGCCAGTTCGCGCGCGGCCTGGTATTTCAGCACCGAGCAGAACAGCAGGTCGCCGGTATGTGTCACCGTATCGACGAATCCAAAAGTAACGCCCCGGTTATCGGTGTCCGCGTACACCAGCCCCGTGTCCGGCCGCGAGGGCGGCATCGCATAGGCCTCTTCGAGCCGGCGCAGCAGCTCCCTGCCGCGCACTTCTTCGGACAGGATGGCCGTATCTCCCGTGGCTTCGACGTAACAGGCGGCCATGTGAATGAAGAAATAGTGGTCGTCGAGGGCGGGCAGAATTCCCCAGCGCTCGCCGCCCTGGCCTGCATAATCCTCCAGGGTGCCGGGGTAATAGATTGGTTTGTCGCCGAAACTGATGTGGTCGGCGATCGCGCCCGGCGGCACCACGCTTCCACTGGGAAGCGCCCACCGCTCGTCCTGTTGATGCCGCGCCGTCAGAAGCAGCATGTGGCGCTGTTCCTCGACGCTGACCAGCCCGCTGTCGATCGACATGGCATAGTCCCGGATCCAGAAGGCCGGATAACAGTCGCGTCCGCCGGGACGGATGACGGTGCCGCCGGTCACATTCGGGCCGATGCCGCCCACTTTCGTGCCGGGAGCGACGCGCGAGGCGTCCAGCACCGCCGCGGTGAGTTCGCGCAAGAACGCCATGTCATCGGCCTCGAGAAACGGTTCCGCCGCGGCCATGAGCCCCCATCCTCCCGCTATCAGCACAAGAGCAACGATACGCATCATACCGGACCTCCCTGGGCGCGATTGTAGCCCAGCCGCCGCCCGGATTCCCACGATGGGATCGGCGTCACCCGGAGAAACGGCTGATGATGCGGCGGCGCTCTGCGGCACGCGTCCTCGGTAGATCGGGCGTGCCCCCCATGGCGATCCCCGGGGGGATGGGATGTCGCCTGGCGAGGCGGTGTGGCGCGGATAATCCATGGCTGCGCCCAGGATGTGCTATGATAACAATGACTTAGCGGACCGGAGGACATCATCCCGAGAAGAAGCAGGCGCATTGCGCCGGGAGGACATCATGGATCTCAGCCGCTTCAAATGGCCTATCATCATTCTGGTTGTCATCGGCGTGTTTTGGCTGTTCAGCAGTGCGGGCATCAATTTCATGCACAAGAAGTTTACGTCGGTCACGCCCGGGCAGGACGCGAAAGTTGATCAGGCGAATGAAAAAGGCCTGTCGACCCTGGGCGGGTTTCTCATCAAGACGTTTCGCTACGAGAAGGGTTTCGAGGTCCTGACGGACGCGTCCACCATGTATCCCCAGGGGGCCAATTACTGGTACAACCAGTACCGGATGGCCAAGTGCCTCGAGAAAATGGACCGCATCAGCGAGGCGTTAGCGATCCTCGACCAGCTCCACGCCGATAACATTCACGCGCTCGATGACCGCGTGCCGTCGCAGGACGTGCTCAAGCTGCGTATCGACAAACTTCAGGAAGTCCACGGCCTGGGCGAGATCCAGTAGGACCGCCGTGAAACAGCGCATTGCAGGACGCATCCCCGTGCTGGAATGCCTGCGCGCAGGCAAACGCACTGCGCGCAGGCTTTTTGTGTTGCCGTCGGCGAGGGGCATCGGCGACATTCTCGACGCAGCGGCCGGCATTCCCGTCGAAGAACGGCCCCGCAACGAATTGGACCAGCTCGTCGAGGGCACGGTTCATCAGGGGGTGGTGCTCGAGGCGGATCCCCTTCCGCTCCTGACTGAAACGGCGTGGCTTGCGCAGACGTTGCCGGCCGACGCGGTCGCGGTGGTGCTGGACGGGATCGAGGATCCGCACAATTTCGGGGCGATTGTGCGTTCGGCGTCCGCGCTGGGCGCCCACGGCGTGTTGTTCGCGAAACGCCATGCCGCCCCCCTCTCCGCGGCCGCGCTCAAGAGCGCCGCGGGGGCGATGGAATACATTGATCTGGTCGAAGTGACCAACATCGCGCGGGCCCTGGGCGCGCTGAAAGAGGCGGGGTTCTGGGTGGCGGGATTTGACGCGGACGCGCCCCAGACGCTCTGGCAGGCCGATCTGGGCGGCAGGATCGCGCTGGTCATTGGCAGCGAGGGCGAAGGCATGCGGCGGCTCGTCCAGGAAACCTGCGATTTCCTGGTGTGCATCCCCCTGACCGGAGCCATCACCTCGCTCAACGCCTCGGTCAGCGCGGCCATCGCCCTGGCCGAATGCCGCCGAAGGCGCGTGAGCGGCTGAGACCCGGGCCCGGCGCGGCGCGGGTTGACACAGTGCAGGGCCCGGTACAGAATGGGTGCCGTGAACGCCGGCACTGAGAGGGGGGAATACGCGTCATGTCAAATTGGTATTACCTTGTTGACGAAGAGCAGCACGGTCCCGTCGGCGAGGAGGATATCCAGCGGATGATGGCCTCGGGCGAACTGCGGCCCGACGACCTGCTCTGGCAGGCGGGAATGTCCGACTGGATCGAGGTGCGTGAGGCGTTTCCCGCGCAGGCACGGGTCCCCGGAATCACCGGCCTGCCCGGCGGTCTTGAAGCGGTGGAACCCGCGCCCGGCGCCGGTGGGCAGGCCGCAGGCAGCGCTCCTCCGGGATCGCCGGCCCCGGTGTTCATGCCCGTGACCGAGCGCGGCATGCGGCAGATGCCGTCCGCGCCCTCGGTCATGCCCGCGGCCGGGCAGATCCACCCCCTGGCCCTGGCCAGCATTATCCTGGCCATCGCCAGCCCGTTCTTCTGCGGATTGCTGGCCCTCCCGGCGATTGTGCTGGGGCACATGGCGCTGTCGAGAATCCGGCGCGACCCGGAGCGGTACGGCGGCTATCCGCTCGCTGTTGCCGCCCTGGTAGTGGGCTATGCCGTCGTGGTTCTGACGGTTTTGCTCCTCTTGTTGACCGTCTTGTCAATGGCCGGATGACCGCGTAAGATAGCGTTTCCGCGCCCTGTGTCCAGTGACCGGCAGTTGAACAGGCAAGCCCTGATACGTTAGCAGCGCACATGTTTCAATGGATCAAACCCAAATCTGAACTGGCCGAAACGGACATCGAAAAAGCCCTGTCGCGGCTGGTGTACGATGGCATGTTCGGCCAGACCATGATGGTCCTCTCCACGGGGCCGTTTCTGGTCGCGTTCGCGCTGATCCTGGGCGGCAGCAACACGGTGATCGGCATGCTGGCGGCGGTAGGGCCACTCGCCCAGATGCTGCAGATTCCCGCGATCTTCGTCGTCGAAGGCGTCCGCATGCGCAAGGTCATCACGATGGTCACGGCCATCATCAGCCGCAGCGCCCTGTTTGCCATCGCGATGCTGCCGTGGTTTGCCCCGGAGAACTACCGCATCCCTCTGTTCCTGCTGTTTCTGGCATGCCATTACGGGATCGGGGCGTTTGCCGGATGCGCGTTCAGCTCGTGGTTGCGCGACCTGATCCCGGGAGAGCGCATGGGACGCTTCTTCGCGCGGCGCCTGACGTTCAGCACGGCCCTGGGCGCGCTGCTGAGCCTTCTGGGCGGCGTGGCCATCGACCAGTACCGCGAACATTTCACCAATCCGGCGGGCGCGTATACGATCGTCTTTTCCCTGGCGGGGCTGGCCGGCATGGTGTCCGTTTTCTTCATAGGGAGCACGCCCGAACCCGCGATGCCCAAAGCCGAGCACGTGCCGATCTGGGAATTGCTGGCCCGGCCGTTCCGCGACACCAATTTTCGCAACCTGCTGACGTTCCTGGCGTGCTGGGGCGCCGCGGTGAACTTCGCCGCTCCGTTCTTCACCGTGTACCTCCTGCAGCGCATCGGGCTCAACATGACCTGGGTGCTTGCGCTTTCGGTCGTGAGCCAGATCACCAACGTGTTGTTTTTCGGGTTGTGGGGCCGGCTTTCCGAACAGTTCACCAACAAGTCCGTGCTGGTATTCTCGGTGCCCCTGTTTTTCATCAGCTTTCTGTTCTGGCCGTTTACGACCCTGCCCGACCGCCATATCCTGAGCATCCCCCTGCTGATTGCCATCCACGTGATTGCGGGGATGTCCACCGCGGGCGTCGCCCTCTGCGCAAACAACCTCGCCATGAAAACCGCGCCGTACGGCAGAGGCGCTTCGTACCTGGCCGTGAACGCGCTCGTGTCCGGTATCGCCGCCACCGTCTCGCCGGTGCTGGCGGGGTTCGCCGCGGACTGGTTCGACCCCTACGAACTACAGCTCACCCTGTCGTTCACGGACTGGACGCAGGAGTACACCGCGTGGGAATTGCCGACCATCGACCTCAAAGGCCTCGATTTCGTCTTTGTGATCGCGTTCCTCATCGGGGTGTACTGTTTCCATCGGCTCCTGGCGGTTCGCGAGGAAGGCGAGGTCACCGAACAGGTGCTCCGCCAGGCCTTCATCGGCGAAGTGGCCCGCATGGTCCGGCAGGTGTCGTCGGTAGCGGGCATGCGCCAGATCGTGTCGTTCCCGTTCGCCTACCTGATGGGTTTCAAACGCAAATGACCCGGCCGCGAAGGCCCCGCGGCCTCGCTCATCCGGCGCCCGGCCTTGGCATTTCCGCCCGGGTGCGGTATCGTAGCGGCCGGCACA
>JAAYAQ010000038.1 GCA_012719295.1 Candidatus Hydrogenedentota bacterium
ACCTTGAGGTCGGGGTTGAGCCAGACGCTCTGGGCGTCGGGCAGCGGGGCTACCGAGGCAATCCGGCCCTGGTAGGTCTTGTCGGGCGCCGTTTCGGTGGTGATCCGGACGGGCAGCCCGGGCTTAATCTTGGTGAGACTGGCTTCGTGTACGTCGACTTCAGCCATGAAGGATGAACCGGTCGGCAGGTAGATGAGTTCCTGCCGTTCACGCACGACCTGCCCTTCTTCGAGCGGTTCGGTGCTGCCGCGCCAACTCCCGCGGACCGACGTTGCGTAAACGACCAGCCCATCCGCCGGGGCGTAGATCTTCGTCTTTTCAATTTGCGTGACGATCTTGTCCAGCTTGTCTTTCTGGCGGAGGTACTCGGATTCTTTGGCTTTCAGGTCGGCTTCGGACTGCACGACATCGGCCGCGGCCTTGCGTTCCGTGCGTTCCAGGGCCATGCCCGCCTGGCGGACATCGCTTTCCAGCTGCGCCATGGTCCGCTTGTAGGTGAAATCTGTCAGGAGACGTTTCTGGTCTTCGGCCAGTTCGAGATCGAGCTTGGCTTTGACGAGATCCTGGCGGTCGGCTTCGAGTTCGATGGGCGTGATGAAGTCTTCCTTGGCGAGTTTCTCGGAGCCCGCGAGCTGTTCTTCAGCACGCGCGGCCGCGCCCTTGGCCAGGGTGATCCGCGCCTCGGCTTCCTTCAACTGTTTGGGGAACTCGCCGTCGACGAAGTTCTTGAGGTCTTCTTCCGCGAATTGCAGGGTGAGTTTGGCCTTATCGACGTCGCTGGCGGCCTGGTTTTTCGCGACTTCGAGCTGTTCCCGCGCGCTGATGTAGGAGGCCTCGGCATTTTGAACGCGGATCTCCTGGTCCACGCGGAGATCCACGAGGCTGCTGGCGTCCAGTTCAATGAGCAGCTCGCCTTTCTTGACGTTCTTGCCCTCCTCGACAATCGAGAGGATCTGGGTCTGGCCCTCGACCTCGCATTTGATCACTTCCTGTTCCCGCGCCTTGATCGTGCCGGAAACGTTGATGCTGATCGTCAGAGGGCCTCGCTGAACCTCAAAAATGGCGCGCTCGGTTGTCGTGGTGCTGGTGTCGGTGGTTCGGGCCAGGACGCCATTAAGAACGACAAGCGAAAAGACCACAAATGCGAGCGCGCCACCAGCGGCCGCCCACCGAGTCCGGTTCATGTGGGGGAGCTTCATATCACCTCTCGATTAACGTGTAGCGTGCACCGCGCCTCGGGCGTTGCCGCGACGGCATGCCGCGAGTTCGCGGCCCTTGCGCGCAGCCGAAGCAGGCCGTCGTGCTGCCCGATTCAGCGGGCTATTCTTCCCGGCGGGCGCCCTGGCCACCCCCGCCGGCTTGGCGGCCGCGGAACGTGGTGGCCTGTTTCCAGGTTTCAAGCTGTTCATTGGACAGGATTTGCGCCAGATCGGTGTCAAGTTTGGTCTTGAGGGCCGTCATTTTTTCGCGCAGCGCGGCGAAATCCTGCTGTTCGCCAGCGCCCGGAGTCCACAATTTGGCCTGCTCCAGGCTGTAGGCAAAGACGAGATCAAAGGCCTTGGCCTGTTTGTCTTCCAGTTTGAAGCCCGCCAGCACGTGAACCATCCGGTCGAGGGAATTGTTGAATCCACCGAGCTGGTCCACCGCCTTCTTGGCCTGCTCTTCGGTCAGGAAGGCGGCCAGGGCGGCGGCAAACTTGTCGCGCTCGGACTTGCGGATCTCCTCAAAGGCCGTGCGGATTGCACCGCGCGCGCCTTCGCGGTCACCGCCTTCCGCCCGCATTTCTTCGCGCTTCTTGTTGACGGCTTCGCCGTACGCGGTCTGGGCGTCGGTATAGGCTTTCACGAGTTTTCCGGTGGCTTCCTCGGCAAGCTCCAGCTTGCCCGCCACGTGTTTGGCCTCGAGGGTCCAGGCCGCTTTCAGCTGTTCGGGGGTCATGCGCGCGGCCCGGCCGGGGCCTTGCGCGTGGGCTGTCGCTGTCGCGAACAGGAAAACAACCAACAGAATACCGGCCAACGAAGCAATACCACGTCCTGCGGCAGCAAGATTCCGCTTTCTCATCGTCGTGACCCTTTCTTTCCGGCGCCGCGCACCCCTCGCGCATGCCGTTGC
>JAAYAQ010000235.1 GCA_012719295.1 Candidatus Hydrogenedentota bacterium
CAGACATCCACCCGGCTGAACAGGCGCGAAAGCACCCGCCCCGCGTCGGCCGGTTCCCAGAGTTTGCTGCGATAGTTGCAGTCGCAGCTGGTGGTGACGCCCAGGCGTTTGCCGGTGTCCAGAGCCTCCTCCAGAACTGCCGTCACGTTGTCTCCCAGGGCCGGAGCGGTTCCGGAAAAATGAAACCAGTGCTTCCCCGCCAGGATCTGTTCCCAGTCCAGTTCGCAGGGTTGCAGGTCCCGAATGCTGCTGTGGCTGCGGTCGTACAGCACCTTCGCCGGCCGCTGCGAAAACCCCGTCTCGACATACAGCACGCCGAGACGTTCGCCCCCCCGGACGATGAAGCCGGTGTCGACTCCGAACCTCCGCAGGTAATTGATGCATGCCTGCCCAATCTCATGGGCGGGCACTTTGGACACGGCATACGCATGAACGCCAAACCCGGCCAGCGATACCGCGACATTCGCTTCCGCGCCCGTATACCGGGCCCTGAACGTTTCAGCCTGGGTCAGGCGGTCCATCCCGAACGGGTCAAGCCGCAATAGCAGCTCACCGAAGGTCACCGCGGCCAGTTTCGTGTCACGCTTCATCGCATCGTCGCCTTTTCGATGGGGCTTCCCTCTCATACGTCCGCGGACAGGAGCCGGCGCGCCACGGCCAGAACCCCCGCTTCGTGACCGCGAAACGCCCAAACCTGCGCCGTGTCATCGCATCGGGCGGAGCCCGTCGTTCCGCCGATGGCGGGAATGTGGTATTCGAGTTCGCTGAATGCGCCTAATGCGGAGTTCACATTGCAGGCCTGGGTCGAGTAGCCGCGATCGTCCGGGTCTTTCCAGGGCACATCCACGTATTCACCGGAGGGATTCACCGCGAAGTTGCGCACAATCAACGAGGTCGTCTCCCCGCCTCCAGCGAGGTATCCGACGCGCCCGGACGTGGCAACCGCGCGCACGCCCAGCTTCTGCTCTCCCCTGGCCCGCATCCGGTACCGGATCAGGCGGTCTTGCACGGCCAGGTCTTCCGGGGAGATTTCGCCAAACCAGACCCTGGGCTCGCTCCGGTAAAACACGGGGATAAGCAACTCGCCGCCGTGCGGCATCTGAACGAGATTCCAGAGCCCCACCATCGGCGCGTCCTTCGCCCGTTCTCCCCGCAGTTCGAGCCGCGTGTGCTGGGTGTACCCCGCGTAGCTCAGACCGGAAAGGTCGACGTCGCGCTCATACCGGAGCGGATTGGGCGCCGGAGCCACGGACTTTGTCATGCGCAACGCGACGTTTCGCCCCGAACGGGAGAACGCCACCGTCAGGCGGTTGACCAGCGTCAGCCCGTCCCTGCCGCGAACCGCCTTGTAGCTGCCCGGATCCAGCTCACGGGGCTGCCAATAGGTGTTCGTATCCGGATAGGCCGGAAGAAACAGGTCCACTTCCGGCGCAAGCCAGGTGCGGTCCCCACCGGAATTGTGCCATTCCGTGCTGGCATAAAATTTCCGGGCCGTCTCGCCGGACTCGAGGGCCGGGTGCGTCCAGTAGAAATTCTCGTCGCTGTCCGGGGCAAACAGACCGAGCACACGGCCCCCGTATGGCAGCAGCATCACCCGCGTCCCGTCGGGCGTCGTGACGACCTCGGCGGATTTGCCGACGGCGTCCAAGACCTCGCGCAGCCGGGGCAGGAGCGACGGGGTGGGTGCCGGCGCCGGTTCCGCCGCCCGGGAAGCGGCAGCGATGCCCGCAAGCCAGAGCGCACCACCCTGTTTGGCCACCATGCTCAGAAATCCTCTGCGGCTCTGCATAGGAAGAGACCTCCCTGGTTGCCGGAACCACGTCTTCTGCAACTCATTTCCGCTTCCATGACGCCGCGATCTCCTCGAGCGTCCTGCCTTTGGTCTCGGGCAGCATGAACAACCCGAACAAGAACGCGAGCACGCATATCGCCGAAAGCAGCCAGAACGTGCCGCCAATGGACCCGATTTTCCGGTTGGAATAATCCGAAATGATGGGAAACAGCTGGGCGCCGCTGTAGATCGTCACCCACAGAAAGGCGGTGTTCAGCGACACGGCGCGTCCCCGGAGGCGCGTCGGAAAGAGTTCCGACATCATCAGCCAGGGCAACGGGCCGAGGGCCAGCCCATGCGGCACCGTGCAGAGAATGATCACCAGGAGAACGATCCATCCGCTCAACTGGAAATGGAACACCGCGCCGGTCAGCGCCATGATCACGCACATGAGCGCCGACGCCCCCAGCCACAGCGGGCGCCGCCCTGCGCGGTCGACGATCCAGCAGGCCACCAGCGTCACAACCCCCATAAACCCATACGACACCGCGTATTGAAGAATGGCCAGCGCGCGATCGTTGAGGCCCGAGGACTCGATCAGCATGGTGATGTAGCCGCCCATCACGCTC
This sequence comes from Candidatus Hydrogenedentota bacterium, assembly GCA_012719295.1. Taxonomy (GTDB): domain Bacteria; phylum Hydrogenedentota; class Hydrogenedentia; order Hydrogenedentales; family SLHB01; genus UBA2224. The sequence goes on from JAAYAQ010000235.1 coordinate 2,401, forward strand.
CAGCCGGTCCAGTTGTTGAAAAACGCCAGCAACAGGCCAATCAGGAAGGCATAGCGAATGCCGGGCGCGAACAGGTCGGAGAACCGCCCCTCCTCCTCTTCCAGTCCCGCCTGAATCAGCGCCATCTCGGCGCGGGCGAATTCCGGACCGTCCACCCGGGTGAGCACCGCGAGGGCCTCGGCGGCGCGGTCCCGGCTCGCCAGCCAGCGCGGACTCTGCGGAAGAAACGCAATCAAGACCAGGAACACGGCGATGGGTAGGAGTTCCGAGGCGAACATCCAGCGCCAGCCGGTTTCCGGCGAGGCCACTTTCACGATGATGAACGAGACGAACGGCGCCGCGATGCTCCCCACGACAATGGCGAGCTGATACATGGTGCCGAGCCCGCCCCGCATGCGCGGCGGGGCCACTTCGGAGATGTACATGGGGGAGGCCACCGAACACAGCCCCACGCCCACGCCGCCCACGATCCGGAACACGTTGAACGTGAAAATGTCCTTGGGCAAGGCCGTGAACAGGGCGGACACGCCCAACAGCGCGCACGCAACCAGCATGGTCCGGTTGCGGCCGAGGGCATCGCACATCCACGCGCCGAGGAACGGCCCCGCGATGCAGCCCAGGGTGGCGCTGCCTGTCGCAAACCCGAAGGCCGCGGGAGACAGATCAAACACCTCCCGGAGATAGAGGTTCGCCGCACCCACGATGGCGAGATCGAATCCAAACAGGAATCCGCCCACCGAGGCCACAAAGGCCACGCCAAACGCGTACAGGGTGGGTCTCGGGCCCGCGGCGGCGGTCTGGAGCTCCCGGATCATCGAATTCCCTCCTGGTTGTTGCCCGCACACCCAGACGACGGCGGATTGCGAGGCGTCTCGGTCCCTCACTGCACCCCTGGAAGATACCCCTTGCCGAATCGCGCCGATGATTCGTTGCGGAAATCCGAAATCAGGGACATCAGCGCGGTGGTGCCCCCGTCGGCAACGATGGTCTGCCCCACGATGTATGCGGCGTCATCCGAACACAGAAACACCGCCAGCCGCGCGATGTCCAGCGGAACGCCCGGACGGCCCAGCGGGATCTTGTTCGCGGCGTCTTTCCTGGCGTCCTCCTCGTTGAAGCCGGGCAGCACGTTGTAGTAGTTCTCGACCGTCACCCAGCCCGGGGCAATGGCATTCACGCGGATGCCTTTGTGGGCCAGTTCCACCGCGAGCGACCGGGTATAGGCCACGATCGCGCCTTTCGTCCCCGCGTACACCGAATGTTCCGGCGCGCCCTGCACCCCGTGAATGGACGTCAGATTGCAGATGGCCCCGCCTCCCTGCGTTTCCATCCCGGCAACGAGCCGCTGGGTCAGGAAGAACTGGGCGCGGATGTTCACGTGGTACATCCGGTCAAACTGCTCGCGGGTAACGTGAAGAAACGGTTTGTTGAACGTGATGCCGGCGTTGTTGACCAGGCAATCCACCCTGCTCAAGAACGCCACGGCCGATTCCGCCAGCGCCACCACATCATCGACGTTGTCGAAGTCCGCGCGAAAGGCCGCGGCGTTGCGGCCCATTTCCCGGATCTCGTCGACCGCGCTGTTCGCGCCCGAATCGCTGTGCGCGTAATGCAGGACCACATCCGCCCCCTGGCGTGCGAATTCGAGCGCGATTTCACGCCCGATTCCCGTGCCGGACCCGGTCACAAGCGCTTTCCTGCCCGCAAGTCTGCCCACGCAGCTCATGTCGCACCCCCCTGCTCGCCGCGAAGCCGATCCCCGCGGCCCCAAACCGGCCACCGCGCCGCCGTGCCCGTATCAGGCGCGCGGCGGCGCTGTAGACGCACGAACCACCAGTTCCACATCAAAAATCGCGGTCTCCGGCTCGACATCCTCCCCTGCCAGCATCTTCAGCAGGGTGTGCACGCAGAAATCGGCCATCTGCCGGGCCGGAAAACGCACGGTCGTCAATGGCACGCGGAACATATCGCTGCCGAGGATGTCGCCGTTGCCGACAATGGAGATGTCTTGAGGAATGGCAAGTCCCGCCGCCTCCACCGCCCGCATGGCGCCGCGGGCGATCACGTCGTGCCGTACCAGCAAGGCCGTGGGACGTTCCGGCAAGCCCAGGATCTCCGCCGTGCACTCCTCGGCCGCCGTTTCATTGAAGGTCACTTCACGGAAAAGTTCGTCCGGAACGAAAACGCCCGCCTCTTCAAAAGCCTCGCGGACCCCGCGCGCGCGTTGCCGGCCGACAGTCGAGATGGTGGGGATGCCCAGGTAGGCGATGCGGCGGTGGCCAAGCTGAATCAGGTGCTCGGCGCCCAGCCGGCCGGCCTTGTAGTTGTCCCCGGTGATCTGGGGCGCGGCCAAGTCGTCAATGAGCCCGTCGAGGATGACGAGTTTTACCCCCGCTTCGACCAGTTCGTGGTACGTTGCGGGCGGCGTCATCGAACCGGGCACCGCAATCACGCCGTCCACGCGGTTTTTCATCAGTTGTTCGACAAGCGATTCGTCGGTTCCGCTTTCGTTGCCCGAGATGAACAGCAGCGTCGCGTAACCGCCATGACGCAGTCCGCGTTCCACGGCCTCGATCACCGAGTGCGAGGCGTAGTAGATGCTGGGCTTGGCAATCACGCCGACGAGGTTCGTTTTGCCGTGCGTCAGGCTGCGGGCGATGTAATTGGGCCGGTACCGCATGTCCGCCGCCAGCGCGCGGATCCGGTCGCGGGTCTCCCCGGACACGTCCGGCTTGCCCGACAGCGCCCGGAGCACGGTCGACCGGCTTACGCCCGCCGCGCGGGCTATGTCATTTACCGTGCACGCCATCGGCACTCGCACAACCTTTCCCTGCCTTGCCCGCAAGGCCTTCCCGGTTCAGGCAGTCCGCGGGAAACTCGCCTAGCAACATCGCCTCCATATTGACCGCCGCGCGCCGCTGGAGTTCGCGGCCTGCCCGCTCGCTGTACCAGGCGTAGTGTCCCGTCGCCACAACCCGGGGGTGCGACAACAAAGGGTCCCGGTCGTTCCCCGGGGGTTCTTCCTCGAAGACATCGATGCCCGCCGCGAACAGCTTTCCCGCCTCGAGCGCGACGGTCAGGGCCTGCTCGTCGACCACGGGTCCGCGCGCGGTGTTGATCACAATGGCGAACGGCCGCATGCGCGCGAACGCTCGCGCGTTCATCAGGTGCCGCGTCTCCTCGGTCAGGTTGCAGTGCAGGCTTACCACGTCGCTGAGGGCAAGCAATGCGTCAAACGGGCAGGCCTCCGCGCCCAATTCCGTGAACCGGTCCGCGGGGATATACGGGTCGCAGGCGACCACCCGGTTGAACAGTCCCCGGGCCTTGGCGCACAGGGTGCCGCCAATCCGCCCGAGTCCGACGATGCCCAGGGTCAATTCGTGCAGTTCCGGCATGTGCAGGTCCGCGGGAAGGTTGTAGCGCGGCCGCATGTGTTCCATGCCCGGCCGGAGGCTGCGCACACACGCCAGCATCAGCGCCAGCGCATGGTCCGACACGGAGTGATTCGCGTACCCCTGGACGTTGCACACGGGAATGCCGCGCGCCGAAGCGGCCGCGAGATCAATGTTGTCGTATCCCACGCCGTACCGCACCACGGCCCGCAACGTGGACGCCGTGTCCAGAAACGCGCCGTCCACGCGGGTCCAGCGGACGAACAGACCGGTGGCGCCGCGCGCGAATGCCGCCTTGCCGGCGGCATCGAGCTTGTCTCCCGGAAACACGTCCACCCAGTACCCCGAACGGCCGAGGATTTCCTTCTCCGCGTCGTAGGTGTCGTAGCCGGTGTCGATGATCACCACGCGTTTGTCATTCGTGTCAGGCATGAGGCCGTTCCAGGGTTCAACGTTTCTCGTAGAGGTAGACCACCGACGACGGCTTTTCGGCCATCGTCACCGGGAGACCCGAAGACAGAAGCTCGCGTCCCGAAAACTCCATCCGCGCGTCAGGACTGTCGACGTCGGTTACCGCATACCGGGCATCGGGCTCAAGACCGCACAACGGCAATTGCGCCGTCATATAGATGCTGTTGGGACGCCGAAACGCCTGAACCATGCCCGTTCCGTCCTCCGCCCGGTCGAACTGCCAGGCGATCCAGTCCGAATCCTTCAAGGTATACGGGGTCAGCGGGTAATAATCCCCGAAGTAGTTCGGTGCGAAGGTTTTCCACTGATCGATAAGGCGTTTCAGATTGGCCCAGTCCAGGCTCTCTTCCCGCTGATCCCAGCAGGCGGTGAAATGCGGGCACAACGTGCTCCGGACAAGGTAGGTGTCGGTCTTGGAACTGCCGGTACCGTAGAACGGGAACCAGGGCGCCAGCGCATACGTATGGCACTGGTTGCCGATGGGCTCCATGATATAGTCGCTGCGCAGGAGGGGAACCGCCCTGCGAAGGGTCTCGAGATCATTGCGGCGGCCGCCGCTGGCGCACGAGTCGATCAGCATCCCCGGGTGCCGCCGGATGAGCTCGTCCCAGTAGGCGAGATAGCCTTCCACGTGCCGGATTTCCGTGATGCCCTGCCGGTCCTCGGCGTCGTTCGCCCGCCAGAACGGCAAGGGGTCCATATTGAAATCCTGCCGGTACAGATGGATGCCCTGTTCCGTGAGCAGCCGATCGACGTGATTGACCAGCCAGGTCCACGCCTCCGGATTGCCCAGGTTCAGGAGACCGCCGTTCGCCCCGCCGAGAATCCAGTCCGGGTGATTCTGCGTCAACCAGGTGTCGGCGGCGACGCGTTCCGGCTCGAACCATACAATGATGTCGACGTCCTTCGCGTGGGCATGGTCGCTGATAGGGCGCAGGCCGCCCGGAAACCGGTCCAGGTCGACTTCCCATGTGCCGGTGTGCGGCCATCCGGTCTTGTTGTAATACCAGCCGGCGTCCATCCACCAGTAGTCAAGCTGGATGCCGCGCTCGAGATACTTGTCGACAAAAAAGATCTGGTTCTCCGTGTTGGCGTGGATCATCTCCCCGAACTGGTGGGAACTGCACGCAGCCAGCTGCGGCACGGGCGGAAGCGCCCCGCCCGGCCGCGGCAGATTGTGCGCGATCATCCACGCGCGCCACACGTTCTGCGCGTGCTGGCGGTCGCCCTTCCAGAACTGCACGACCACCATCGGCGTGCGCACTTCCTCCCCCGGAAGCAGTTTGAAATGCGTCAATTCCTGGCCGGCGCGCACGCGCAGCCGGTTGCCTTCGTCCCGCGTGAACTGCGCCGCCCACTGGCCCGGCCAGCTCACCACGAAAACCAGGCCCTCGTTGCCGGACGAGATGTTGAAATAGGGAAACTCAATTTGCGTCGGCCGTCCGCCCACGCTCGCGATGCGCCGGTCCGTCTCCGGAGCAAGAGTCTCGTCGACAGGCTCGAAACTGTCGGCGGTGCAATTGTCGCCCTTGTTCCGGTGCAGCACGTATTCGTCCTGCGCGTTCCGTTCGAACGACGTGTCAATGGCTTGAATGCCGCTCAGAATCGGCGAGTCGGCCGTGCCGGTATTCTTGAAATGGAGCGTCCACTCCACCGTCGGATAGTCCGAATACTGCACGCCTTCGCACCGAACCACCAGCCCCGTTTCGGGATCCGTGTAGGTGAGCGTGTGGCGCGTCCGCCGCGCGTCAAGCCGCGCCGTCGCGCGCTCCAGGGGCCACCCGGCAAGAAACTCGGAGGATTCTCTCCCACCGTAGGTAAACGAGAAAAATGGCTCCACGGCGTAGGGCGAACGCTGCGGACCCAGCTGCGCCATGTCGCCCAGCCAGACCGCCGTCCCGTCCTCGAGAACCACCCGCGCATCGGCCCAGTCGGACTGGTCGCAGGCTATCCCGTCTCCCCCATCGCCCACGGTGAGCACGAATTCCGTAGCGTCGCCCAGATCGACCGATACCGGCACGCCCGGCATTCCCTCGCGCATGAGCTCCGAATGCCAGATCTCGGCCCCGCCGGCTTCCACGCCGAACACCACGCTGCCCCGGCCGCCGCTGGTCTGCTCATTCGAGTCCACCCCCACGACTGCCTCAAACCGCTTCCCCGGTTGGGCAAGATACACCACGACGCGGCTCACGGCGTGACAGTACAGCCCCCGGCTGTACTCCATGTCCGCGATCCGCAGCGGACGCCCCCCGCGGGCGTTCATCTGGACCGGGTCGTTGTTCGCCACCACTTGGATGCCCGTGCGCAACGCGGCGGCTTCCGCCTTCCCCTCGAACCGTGCCGCCGCCCACCGGCGCGCTTCGTCCAGTTCCAGGGCATTCGGCACGGCCGATGTCGCCATGTGTGCCGCAAGTGTGACCAAGAGAAGTCCCGTCATTGCACGATCCCCCTGACTGCAAGCTCGGGCGGGCCCGTTTCGGCGCTCCGGCCGTGCCCGCCATCGCCCCTCAGCGCACGCTCGTCCGGAATCCGCACCCGCGTCCGGACACGTGTCCGAAACCTACCAGATCCCGCCTCGGTTGTCAATAGCGATACGGCAGTTCAGCCGATGAATCGAGTCCGAACCCATTGCCCCTGAACCGGATACGGACCCAGCCGCGCGGTTTTCGCGGCTCCCGTCCCCTGCCAGGCCGGCGTCAGACGGCGAGGACAGAACAGCCAGCGCTTGCCCCCTGCATGACCAGTGGAGGCGCAGTTTCCGGGAGAGGGACGCGGCTGTTCGGGATCCCGGCGTGCGTTATTCGCTCTGTTTGCGGTACGACTTGAAGAACGCGAGGGCGTCATCCACGGAGCGGACGGACTTCAATTGCGCGACCAGACTCGCCCGCTCTCCAAGCGAGGCCACGGCAGCGAGCGCCTCGAGATATCGGGTGGATTCGTGGAGCGGCGCGGCGATCAGGAAGATGAGGTGGCAGGGTTTTCCGTCGGCCGAATCGAAATCCATGCCGGACGCCGATACGCCCAGCGCGACGGCCACGTCACGAACCCCGTCGGTGCGGGCATGCGGGATGGCAATGCCGTTCCCGAGGCCGGTGCTCCCCTGTTTCTCCCGGTTCAGGATCGCGTCGAGCAGGGCGGCGCGATCCGTGGCCTTTCCGCTGTCGACAATAAGGTCAGCAAGACGTTCAATCGCGGTCCATTTATCGAGCTGGCCGATATCGGTCCGGATCGTGTTCGCCTTGAGCAATTCCTGCAATACCATCGTTGTACCTCCACGCGGGCTGCTGCACGGTCGCTGGAAGGGCTCCCTGCAGGCGCCGCCCGCGCCATTCACTGAAATACCAAGTATTAGACTTCGTGATCCGCGCGGATGTTTCGAGTTCAAGAATCAACACGAAGTGCGCGGATACCGTCAAACCGATTCCGCGGCCCGATCATGCCGAATCAAAGAAATCCTTCACCAGCCGCCTGCCCTTGACAATCAGGACCGGACACCGCGCGTCGCAGACAATCCGTTCGGATTCGTTGAAGGTGATGTCTTTCCGGCTCAGGGATTCCTCGATTTCGCCCAGGATGATCAGGCTGGCGTTGATGTCCCGGGCCTTGTCGAGCACTTCCCGGTGAACGACGCCGCGAAGGAGTTCGGTGGTGACCGCCACCCCTTTTTCCCGGGCGAGCCGTTCCATGAGCGCAAGATACCGCCGGCCGTCTTCTTCGAGGTCGCGCTTCAGGTCGATCCCTTCCTCTTTCAGAAACACGCGGGCCCTCGTAAGCTCCTCCAGAATTCGCTCGTTTATAACGGCAACGGCATGAAGCTCGCCGCCGCTTCGCTTTGCAAAGGCGATGGCATAGCGGGCGGCCTCCAGACCGCGTTCGTTGGTCTCGACGTACACGAGGGTCTTTCCGAAGTTGGGGAACGCGGGCATACGCTATTTCTCCTCGGCTTCCAGGCGGTCCTTGACCAGCTTGAGCACAAAGAACGCTTCCCGGTCGGCCTCTTCGAGCGCACCCTCCACGTGATGCAGGCTGTCTTCATAGTCGGGGATGAAGATGCGTTCGAGTGCGTTAACACGGCGAATGGTCTTCTGAATCTCCTGCGCGAGACGCATGACGGAGATGCGGCATTCCGCCAGGGCCGCAAGCGACGCGAGCGCCTCTTTGAACCGGAGAACGGCCTCGTCGGTCCATACGGACGTGCCGCTGGGGCCGTAATACGGCGGATTGTCGTTCATGCGGAGTTCCACGGCGGGCAGCGGCACCCCCATGACGCGGCGTTCGCGGAGCGTGAGACCCGATTCGATGTTCACGGCGCGGCTGGCCGAGACGACACCGGACACGCCGGTGGCAAACTGCGCCTCCCGCAGGGCGTCGAAGGCCGCGGCCAGCGCCTGGTCAGCCTTTCGTTCCGCCTCGATGGCGCGGGCGATGAAGCGCTTGAGCTCGAGGATCAGGATCTCGCGCTTCTGCTCGAGCAATTCGTAGCCCGAGCGCGCAAAGGCGAGTTCGCCTTTCAGGCGCAGCAGGTTGGTCCGCGTTGGTGCGATGTGCTTCCCGGCCATATTACCTTCCGTAATACTTCCTGATTTCCTCTTCCGTGATCCGGTGAAGTTCCTCACGCGGCAGGGACTGCAGGATTTTCCAGCCGAGGTCCAGGGTCTGTTCGATCGAGCGGTCTTCCTCAGGCCCCTGCGACAGAAACTGCTGCTCGAATATCTCGCCGAATTCCATGTAGCTTCGGTCCAGAGCCGTCAGTTCCTCTTCACCGATGACGGACGCGAGCGATCGGATGTCCTTCACGTGCGCGTAGGAAGCGAAAAGCTGACTGGCGAGATGCGCGTGATCCGCGCGCGTCATGCCTTCGCCGATGCCGTCTTTCATGAGGCGGGAAAGCGAGGGAAGCCCCGCAATCGGGGGGTAGATGCCCCGCTGGTCGAGATCGCGGTCCAGCACGATCTGGCCTTCGGTGATGAACCCGGAGAGATCGGGTATCGGGTGCGAGATGTCGTCGTTGGGCATGGTCACGACGGGGATCTGGGTGATCGAACCCGGTTTGCCCCGGAGCATGCCCGCGCGCTCGTAGATGCTGGCCAGGTCGCTGTAAAGATAGCCCGGATAGCCTTTGCGGCTCGGGATCTCCTGCCGTTGCGTGGAAATCTCCCGCAACGCCTCGCAATAGTTGGTCATGTCGGTGAGGATCACCAGCACGTGCATGCCCAGGTCGAACGCCAGGTATTCGGCGGCGGTGAGCGCCGTCCGCGGCGTCATGAGGCGTTCCACGGAGGGCGCGTCCGCGAGGCTGAGGAACGCGACCACGCGCTCCATCGCGCCCGATTCCTCGAAGTTCTTGAGGTAGAACCGGGCCTCGTCGTGCTTGATTCCCATGCCCGCGAATACCACGGCGAACGGAATGTCTTCTCCGACGATGCGGGCCTGGCGCGTAATCTGGGCGACAAGCTGGCGGTGCGGCAGACCGCTCCCGGAAAACACCGGCAGCTTCTGCCCGCGCACCAGCGTGTTCATGCCGTCAATCGCCGAAATGCCGGTCTGGATGAATTTGCGGGGATAGTCGCGCGCGGTCGGATTCACGGGCAGGCCGTTGACGTCGCGTTCTTCGCCGATGGGCTCCGGGCCGCCATCGAACGGCCGGCCCAGCCCGTCGAAGGCCCGGCCCAGCATCTCCTCCGAAACCGCCAGGGTGAGCGGATGGCCGCGGAACCGCACGCGCGTATCGCCCAGCTTGAGCCCCGAGGTGCCTTCGAAAACCTGGATCACGGCGGCGCCTTCCGATACCTCGAGCGTCATCCCGAGACGGGTAGTGCCGCGGCGGTCAACGATCTCGGCCAGTTCGTTGTAGCCGACGTTGTGAATGCCGCTTACGCCCACGATCGGCCCGGACACCTCGTCAAGCCCCACATACTCGCGGTCATCGAGCAGCCGGCGATGGGAGGTTTCAGCCGTAGATGCTTGTGAGTTCATGAATCGATTCCTCGAGCTCCTTCAACAAGGTATCGAGCCGGTTCAGCTCGTCGTTGGGGCATTCGTACTTCATCTGCATGATATCGCGCACGACGTCCATCCTCTTCAGGGAGGCCAGGGTGACGCCCTTCTGGATGGCCTCCGCGGCCAGGGTGTAGAAGGTCACGATGATGTTCAGCATCACGTACTGTTTTTCCGCAACGCAGAAGGCGTCGACCTTGTCGAAGGCGTTCTGTTGCAGAAAGGCGTTCTTGAACATGGCGGCCACTTCGAGAATGAGCCGCTGGCTGTCGGGAAGGACATCGGCCCCGACCAGTTTGACGACGTGTTCGAGCCGGGCCTCTTTCTGCATGATGGCCATGATGTCGGAACGCAGTTCCCGCCAGCTTTCATTGGTCTTTTCGTCCCACCAGGGGGCCACGTCGTCGATGTACTCGCTGTAGCTCTCGAGCCAGCTGATGGCGGGATAGTGCCGCGCATTGGCCAGTTGCTTGTCGAGCGCCCAGAACGCCCGCACAAAGCGTTTGGTATGTTGCGTGACGGGCTCGGAGAAATCGCCGCCGGGCGGCGACACGGCCCCGATCGTGGTGATGCTTCCCTCGTGCCCGCCCAGTGTGGTGACGAGGCCGGCACGCTCGTAGAATTCGGCGAGGCGCGTCGGAAGATAGGCCGGGAACCCCTCGTCGGCGGGCATTTCCTCCATCCGGCCGGACAATTCCCGCAGGGCCTCCGCCCAGCGCGACGTTGAATCGGCCATGATGGCGACGTTGTAGCCCATGTCGCGGTAATACTCGGCGATGGTGATTCCCGTGTAGATGCTGGCCTCGCGCGCCGCAACCGGCATGTTCGAGGTGTTGGCGATGAGCAGGGTGCGTTCCATCAGCGATTTGCCCGTGCGCGGATCGATCAGCTCGGGGAACTCGGTGAGCACGCCGGTCATTTCGTTTCCGCGCTCGCCGCAGCCGATGTAGACCACGAGATCGGCATCGCACCATTTCGCGATGGCGTGCTGCACCATCGTCTTGCCCGTGCCGAACCCGCCGGGGACCACCACCACCCCGCCTCGCGCCACGGGGAACAGGGTATCGAGCACACGCTGCCCGGTAATCAACGGGCCGGCGCAGGCCAGGCGTTTGGCATACGGACGGCCCTTGCGAACGGGCCATTTATGGAAAAACCGGAGGTCGACGTCGCCGCCCGGCGTGCTCACCGTCGCCACGGTATCCTCAATGCCATAGTCGCCGTCCGGGGCGACCCGCACCAGTTCGCCCTCCACCCACGGGGGCGTCAGGATCCGGTGCTCGATCACTTCCGTCTCCTGCACCACCCCGAGAACGGCCCCGCCCTGGACGCGGCACGGAGGCGTCACGCATGGGCGGAAATGCCAGCGTTTCTCGCGCGACAGGGCGGGCGCATGAACGCCCCGGGAGACGAAATCGCCCATCTGCATCCGCAGCACGTCGAGCGGACGCTGAACGCCGTCGTAGATGCTTCCCAGCAGGCCCGGTCCCAACTCCACCGACAGCGGCTCCCCCTGGCCAATGACGGGCGCCCCGGGGCGAAGGCCTGTGGTGTCCTCGTAGACCTGGATCCAGGCCACATCGCCGCGGATCCGCACGATCTCGCCCACAAGACGCTCGTCGCCCACGAAGACGAGTTCGAGCATCTCCACTCCGGTGACGTTGCCGGCCTCAACCACGGGGCCGACCACCCGTCTCACCGTTCCGATAATGCGTTCAGCCATGGCTGTCCATCACATCCCTGACGATCATCGCACGAAGCTCCCGTCGTTTGCGTTGCATCCTCGTCCGGTACGTATTGTCATAGACGACGCGCCCGTCGGGCGATTGGGCGATGCAGCCGCCGCCCCAATCACGCGCGTCCAGTTGCAGCGTCACGCTGGAGACGCCCGCGGCAGCAGCCCGGCCGTCCGACGCGACCTGGCTGGCGAAGGCGCCGCTCACAAGCGCGGCGTCCGTCTGGCTGATCCGCAAGACCACCTCGGGCCGGCCGATGGCCGCAACGGCTTCCACGGCAAGGTTCCGCAGCGACCGCGCGTACGTCTCCGGGGACCGCCGCACGGCCTCCAGCCGCTCTTCGATCTGCCCGAGCACGCGTTCCGCGACGTCTTCTCTCGCCGCAAGCAGGAGCCGTTTGGCCTCAATCCGCGCGGTGGCGAGCTCCTGGGCGCGGAGTTTCGCGCAGCGCTCCCGGGCCTTTACCAGACTCTCGTCGCGTCCGCGCTCTCCTTCGATGCGTGCCTTTTCCCGCGCAGCCCGGGCCGCGTTCTCGGCGCTGTCGATAATGCGGGAGGCCTGCGCATCGGCATCCGACAGGATGCTCTCGACAATCTGAAGGCCTCCGGCGTCCAGGGCATCGCCGCTCATAGACTGACTCCCACCGCCTTGCGGACAATGTCCTCGATACCGGGCCGGCCGGGCATCGGTCCGGCGGCATCGGCCACTTCGAGGATCAGGGGGAACCCGGCATCGGCAAGCCGCGCGTCGATTTCGTCGCGGATCTCCGCCGCGAGCCGCTCAGGAATCACGATGAGCCCGATCTCGCGGTTGTCGAGCGCCTCATTCAACGCCGCCAGCGCGTCGTCACGACCGCTGGCCACCCGGCCCTCGACGCCCACCAGGCGAAATCCGAGCACGGTCTGGCCGTCTCCTATGATAAACGGCACCATGTCACACCTTGCCCAGCACCATAATGCCGATGATCAGGCCGTAAATCGCGATGCCTTCCGCGAGCCCGACGAAGATCAGCGTGCGGGCGGCGAGTTGCGGCTTTTCGGCCACGGCGCCGACGGCGGCGCTGCCCACGTAGGCGACCGCAATGCCCGCGCCGACGCACCCCAGCCCGACGCTCAACGCCGCGGCCAGATAAGCCCAACCCGCGTTCTGCGAATCGGGAGCGGGGGCCAGTCCGGCTTCCCCGGTCTGCGCCCAGGCCCCCGAACTCCAGAGCGACGCCGCAAGCACCGCAATGCCCGCCAGGGTCAATGCCCGGATTGCCCGTTTCTGATACTGGATTCCCTTGTACATCGGTGATACCTTTCAGTTTGCCGCATCCGCCGGAGGTGACGACACTCCGACGGGCGCGTATTTCTGCCCACTCCGGTTGAAGAACTTCCCAAAGAACTCGTAGTACTCAAGCCGCAACGCCTGGATCGTGACCACGACGCCCTCGAGCACGATGATGAGCACGTTGCCGGCGAGGATCACGCCCAGCGACAGGAAGCGGCCGCCCGGCGCCCCGCTCACAATGTCAGCCAGACTGAATACGGCCACGAACAGCCCGGCATGCGCCAGGCCGAATGCCGCCACGCGGATGAAGGACACCGTGTTGGCCAGGTACCCCATGAATACCTCCATGACCTCCACGGCGGATTCCATCACGTAGGTAATGACGCCTTCCGGGAACGCCCGTTCCTGCTTGCCGAGCAACCGGAGCAGGGGCCCTTTCAACAGGAACCCGGTCAGGGCAAGCGCCATCGGCGCCACCAGCCACGCCGAATGAGGCATCCGCGATGAGGAAAGAAACGACTTCACGACCAGACCGATGCCCGACCAGTAGATGATCCCGACCAGGGGGCCTGCGCCGTCAAACAGGGTTTCCCAGAACGCGTGCGCGCGGATCGCATTGAGGACGTTCAGCACGATGCCCAGGCTGACAAACAGGATCCCAAACCCGATGGCGAAGGCAAACAGGTCGTTGATCCCCTCCAGCGGCTTGGTCCACAGGGCCGGCAGGAGGTGTTCCAGGCCGAAGACGCTGCCGTACAAGAGCCCGAAGACGGCCGAAGCCATGCCGCAATAGACGGCGAGTTTGCCGATATCCCGGTACTGGGGCGACTTCCAGATCAGCAGCGCCCCCAGACCACACAGCACCAGACCGTGACCCACATCGCCGAACATCATGCCGAACATCAGCAGAAACGAGACCGCCACGAAGATCGTCGGGTCGATCATCGTGTAGGAAGGGATGTCGAAGCCCTCCGTGAGCAGCGCAAACGGCTGCAGAAACTTCGGGCGGTTGAACAGCACGGGGACGTCGACCTTGCCCTCCTGGACCGGCTCGAGCGATTCGGCTTCGGCCACCTCGACGATGGCGCGGCCGCGGCTTTGTTCGTGGATGGCGTCAATCAGGGCCCCGGTCCGATCCTGAGGGACCCAGCCGGCAAAGGCACACGTGCGGTCGGTGACTTTACACAAATCCTGCATCCGCAGGATCAGCAGACCGGCGTTCAGTCGCTGCAGGGCCATGGCGGCGGCAGGCCAGGCCGTTTCCCGGGCAGCCGCCAGCGCGGTCTGGTTTTCGGCAAGCTGCGCCTCGACAGACCGCACTTCATCGAGCAATTCGCCCCGGGCCTCCTGCGTAACCTCGGCGGCATCCCGCGGAACCGGCGCCTCGACAAAACCCGTATCGTGCAGGGCCCGGCCGAGGGTGTCCTTGTGTTTCTGCAGCACCAGACACACCACGTGGACTTCGCGCGCGATGCGGCGGTATGGCAACACCACCGAAGGAACGTCTTTCAGCAGCATTTCGAGTCGCGGGAACTGCTCCTGGGGCAGCACGCCGACCGCCGTGTACAGCATCGAAGAACGCAACAGCCGGGCCAGGGGGAGATTCGACGGAACCAGCGCATCAAGGCCCGACAGCGTCGACTCCAGCCGGGAAAGCCGGTCGGCAAGCCGGATGCCCGATTCCGAAAGCGGCGTGATGGCGGCTTCCGCATTTGCGATGACCGCGTCCACCTCGGCCAGGCTCGTGCCCGACACCTCGGCAAAACCGGCGGGCAAGGGCGAACCTTCCGCGCTCAGCTTTTCGCCGAACAGGCCCTCCAGCTTCGCCTTGCGCTCGACACACTCCCGGGTGAGGCGCTTGACGTCGATATCGGCGAGCGCCGCGGCCCAGGCCTCGGTTTCCTCGACGCTGGTCAGGTGCAGCACGCCCGCGCGTGCAACCGTTTCCAGAACGCCCGGCATGTCGTCACGCAGGATGACGGCGGTGAACCGGCACATCTTTTCCGCGACCAATTTCACAGCTCACCTGATTCCACAAAGCCTGCCGGACAGCTCATCGGGCGAAAACCCGGCGGCACGTCCCGCGAAAATACCCCTCAGATTGCGCAATTCCGTACGTATCAGGAAATAGAAGGCAATCACACAAGCGATGCAGAACGGGAATCCCGCAAGTTCGCGCCGCGCCGCGTCAACCGCCGCCTCAATCACGAACGATTCGAGCAGCGCAATCCGTTCCAGCCCGGGCGCCTTGCCCCCCTGGTCCCCCGCCAGTTCCGACACGTACTGGAGCGACACCTCAGCGACCTCTTCCGCCGAAAACCCCGTCTTTTCGAGTGTGCTCGCGAGGGCGGACACGTTCGGGATCATGGCCTCGCGCAAGAGCGCTGCCGGGGCCTCGTAATACGACGCACACCGCGAGAGCCATGACAGATTCACCAGGTCGATCTCGGCCGCAATCAATCGCAGCCCGTGGCCGGCATCGTGTCCGCCCAGGTCCTGAATCGCGGCGATCAGCCGGCGATAGTGCCCCTTCTCCAGGGCAATCTCCAGATGGAACAGGCTGCGGGTCTCCCGGTAAATGCGCGCGGTCTCGAGGACAGGCTTCGCATACGGCGTCTTGCTGAGCAGAGCGCCCACCGCCTCCAGCGTTTCGGCACGCGCGATGTCGCGGAACGGCACGGCGGTTCCCAGCGAAACGCCGGAAACCGGAGGAGTATACGCCGCGTCTTTAGCGTGCCACGCCCGGAGCGCATCGTGGAGGTCGTCCAGCTCCCACCGGGACAGCAGCAGGGCGCCCACCTCCCCCGCCTTGCCCTTCAACGAACGGATGGCCCGTTTGAACCGCAATGCCGTCGCATCCTTCAGGGCCCGCTCCACGGGAAGCGGCGCCGGGGCCGCAATCTCGGGCAGCCATGCCGCGTACGCGGTCGACTTTAGTGCATTCCACGAATCCGAGAAGGCGCCCGCGCGCAGGATCTCATCCAGTTGGCCCCTGGTGAGCAGGCTGGAGAGGCTCGCGCGAATGATGGCATTCGCCTCAGAATATCGGGCGAGAGCGCGCATCAGGGGAGTCCGGCAAGGGACCGGACGGCCTCGTCTATCCGGGACGTCCCCCCGGTCCATTCGCGCCCGGCAATTTCCGCGGCTTCGGCACGGGCGTGTTCAATCAGCAGCCTCTTTTCCCGCTCCGCCTCCTCACGCGTATGTTGAAGCAGTTCCTGGACTTGCGCCTTGGCGGCGTCCCGGAATCCGGCGGCGGTGCGGGCCGCCTCCGCGGCAGCCGCGGCGGCGATTTCCCGAGCTTTCTGCTCGGCCGCGGCTACCCGGGCCTTGGCGTCCTGTTCCGCCTGAAGGATCTGTTCGATTTGCGTTTTCACGTTGTATCCTGCGCCGGTATGATTCAGGAAGGCGGGTGTCGTATCACCCCATTCATTCCGGGACGTGCCACGGGCTCTCGCCACGTTCCCTGACGGAATCAGGGTGGCATCGTCCTGGAGGATGGGCGCTACGGACAGACTCCCTCGTTTTAGATACAGAACGGATATTATACTATCAAGTGTCCGTGAAAGGCGTCAAGAAATTGGTGGCGCAGCCGCGGGACCAGGCATGCCGGTGTTTGCTTTTCCGTCCGTACCTCGCGAAAGGGCGAGAACCCGGTCAACAGGAGTACCGTCCCATGAGAGATTCGTCGATTGCCGTCTACGTTCTGGTTCTGTGTGCTTTTCTGTTTGCCCAGAGCGCCGCGCGGGCCGAGGCCGTCTCGGCGGGTCCGGATGAACGTGCCGCCGTTGCGGCATGGGCCGCGGACGTGTTCGGCGACCCCGCCCTGGACTCATCCACGGCGGCGCCTGTCGAACTCCAACTCAAACGGCAGGACTTCAGCGAGCTGCATTTTCGCATGTCCTGCGTCGACACCCCATTGCGTATCGGCGACC
This sequence comes from Candidatus Hydrogenedentota bacterium, assembly GCA_012719295.1. Taxonomy (GTDB): domain Bacteria; phylum Hydrogenedentota; class Hydrogenedentia; order Hydrogenedentales; family SLHB01; genus UBA2224. The sequence goes on from JAAYAQ010000235.1 coordinate 19,204, forward strand.
GGGGTTTCGAGCGCGGTTTGGGCACGCACGCCAACAGCGAGATCGCGGCCACGCTCCCCGAGGGTGCGGTCCGCTTTGAAGCCTTCGCCGGCATCGACAACAACCCCGACACGGGCGGACAACGGGGCAGCGCGGTCTTCATCGTTGACGTCGACGGCGCCGCAGCCATGCAGACGCCTGTCCTGCACGGCGGCGATGCGCCGTACCACGTAACCGTCGACCTGCCGGCCGGCGCGCAATCCCTGACGCTCAAGACCGACACGACCGCCGACGGCCCCGCCCATGATCAGGCGGACTGGGCCGACGCCCGCTACATCCTGGCCGATGGCACGGCCGTCTGGCTCGATGACGGCCACCACCGTCCGCCGATGGCGCCCGGCCAGGCCCCCTTCTCTTTTCGATATGCCGACAGGAATTCCCGCGATTTCCTCGCGGACTGGGAGCGCGCGGCTTCGTCCAGAGATTGCGGCACGTACCGGCTCTGCACCGCCCGGTGGACCGACCCCGCCACGCGCTTGTGCGTTACCGCCGAAATCAAGGTTTACCAGGCGCATCCCGCGGTGGACTGGGTGCTTTCGTTTGAAAACGGCGGCACGGCCGACACCCCGCTCATCGAAGACATCCAGGCCCTGGACCTGACCATGCACACCGGCACGGCCGCGCTTCCGGTTGAATTCGGCCACAATCGCGGCGACGTGTTCAGCGAAGCCAGTTTCGAGAACGCCACCGTAAAGCTCGAGCCCGGCAACTCCTTCGCGCTTGCGCCGCAGGGCGGGCGCTCGTCAAACGGCGCCTTCCCCTTTTTCGACCTGCGATTTGGCAACAACACAGTGGTCGGCGCGATCGGCTGGTCGGGTCAGTGGGCCCTTTCCGCCGTGCGGGAAGACCCGGAACACCTGCGCCTGCGCGCCGGCATGGAGCGCACGCGCCTCGCCCTGCATCCCGGGGAGAAGATCCGCACGCCGCGCATCCTCCTGCTCGTCAATACTGCCGACGCGGCGACGGCCCACAACCGGTTCCGCCGCCTTCTGCTCGCCGAATACCTGCCCAAAATCGACGGACAGCCCGTCGTGCCGCCCGTTGCGCTCCAGTGCTTCGACCGGTATTACCGCAAAGACCCCGAATGGGCCACCGAAGCCGGCCAGCTCGACGCCGCACAGAACGCCGCCGCGCTCGGGTTCGACACCCACTGGCTCGACGCGGCCTGGTTCCCCAAAGGCTTCCCGACCGGCGTCGGAAGTTGGTTCGCGGACCCGGCACTGTTTCCCAATGGCCTCCGGCCCGTGGGGGACCTCTGCCACAAGAACGGCATCCGGTTTCTGCTCTGGTTTGAGCCGGAACGGGTAGCACCCGACACGCAGATCGCCTCGGAACACCCCGACTTCGTTCACGGCGGCGAACAAGGCGGCCTCTACCGCCTCGATCTCCCCGAAGCGCGCCGCTGGCTGACCGACACCCTCTCCGCCCGGATCGAGGAATACGGGCTCGACATCTACCGCAACGACTTCAACATGGACCCCCTCGAATACTGGCGCAAAAATGACTCTCCCGGCCGGGAAGGCCTCACGGAAATCCGGTATATCGAGGGGTTGTATGCCATGTGGGACGAGTTGCTCGCACGCCATCCGGGGCTAATCATCGACAACTGCTCCAGCGGCGGACGCCGCATCGATCTCGAAACCTGCACGCGCTCCATCCCGCTCTGGCGCAGCGACACCAATTGTTTCCCCGGCAACGCGGACTGGAACCCCGGCCACTCCATCGGGATCAGCTATTACCTGCCCGCACACACGGCAACCGCGTGGCAGCCCGAGCCCTATGCCATGCGCGCGGCCGCCACCGCGGGTCTCATCTGCCAGTGGGACTACCGCAACCCCTCGTTCCCCGCCGAACAGGGGCGTCGCTTCGTCGAAGAAGCCAGGGCGCTCTCAGAATACTGGTACGGCGACATCTACCCCATGACGCTCGGCATGAACGGCGCAGGCCACTGGTGCGCGTTCCAGCTTGACCGGCCCGACCTGGGCGAAGGCGCGGTCTATTTCTTCCGGCGCAGCCAGTCGCCCTACACGCACTTCGCCGTGCGGCTCAGCGCCCTCGCCCCCAGCGCCGTCTACGCGCTGGAATACCTCGCGGAGGACGGAACGGTCACGCTCGAAGAACGCACCGGAGAATCACTCGCCAAAGATGGCATCGAGGCCGTACTCGCGCAGATGCCCGCGAGCCTCATCGTGCGGTACGCAAAAAAGAAATGAACAGAAACGGCCCGCGTACGCCCACGCGGCGCGCACGCGGGCCGTGCTTCCATCAACCCGGTGTGGTGGACGGCCCTGCGCCGCCGCGCGCAATCTGGAGTTTTTCCATCAGTTCCCGCTTGCCCTTTTCGTATTTCGCACGGGGGTTGCCCTGGTACAGGTGCCCCGCGCACTCGTCCCACCAGACCGACGGCATCGCGTTATATTTGATGCACGTGTCGGGGATGCCGTGGGTGGTCGTCATGCGCTCAAAGAGCAGGCGATAGAAATCCCGGGCCCGCATCGTGCTTCCGAACTCGAGCCCAAGCTTCTGGAGCAGGTCCAGGTCGCGTTTCTGGCTGTCCAGTTCCCCGCAGCCCCAAACGTGCGAACACGCGTTGAGTTCCGGAATGCGGCCAGGACACGGTGCGCACATCATCCAGTCCGCCCCGCGCACCAGTTTGACCTTGATGTCGGGTTTCTGGTGGAGCATCACGTCAATCAGTTCGGGGAGGTTGTCTTCCTTGAACGGCGGGCGGAGACCTTCCCCGTACTGGCATACCGCGCATGCGAGAATGTGCGGCCGCACGGTGACCTCATCGGCCGCATACAGCGCTTCAAGCGACTTTTTCTTCTCCGCCGCCATCTCGTCCTCGGACCTGGGCGGGATGAGGGCTTCGATCCCCTTTTCGTGGCCGCGCTCGTAGTTGCCGCTATACGCCAGCGGGCAGCCTTCCCAGGCCTTCCCCGTCACCGTGTGATACGCGCAGAGGCCCGATGCCGTCGAAACCCCCATGACCAGGGTTTTGAACAGGGCTCTCGCGGGCAGCGTGATGCCTGGCGGCAGGCTGAGAATCTGGAGCACATCCAGGTCGCGTTTGCGGTTGAACTCCTCGCTTTCCGGGGTGTCTTCCTCCGTGCCCGACTCCTGGTAGGAAAACAGCGCTCCCGCGCTGCACGAAAGCGTCACGGGGACGTCCGGGTTCTTCCAGATCGCGTCCCGGATGGCCCGGCACCGTTCATACTGCGGGACGCCGCTTCCCCCCTCCGCCCCCAGGGAGCAGATCGTACAGAGCAACTGATACGGCCGGATTACGAGTGGCGTCTGCATGGTCGCGTCTCCCTTTTCCTGAGAACCCGTCTGGGCGGCTGCGATGCTGCTGAGCCCCAGGAGTCCCGCCCCACAGAGATGCGTGCATTGAAGAAATTCGCGGCGTTCCATCTTCAGGTCCTCCTCTTCCTTGGCGGGAAGCCATGGTTGTCCCCCCTCCAGTATGCGCCCCGGCCGGTCCGGTTTTCACCTGCCCTGCCCCGAATCGGTTGTCACTGCTTCCGGAACCAGCTGACGCGCGGCGCTGAGCTCGCGCCGGCGTTCCGGCAAGTGGGTCTCGGCCGTCTCGCGCAGGTGCTCGAGCTTCTCGCGCAGCGAATACGGCGTGTACACGTAATCCTGCTCGAACTGGAATCCGAGACGCGAATCCCGTGATGCGGCGAGCAGCGCTCGTTCCGTCCGGGCGATTTCCTCCTGCAGGATCGTCTCCATCCGGTCCAGTATCGCCTCCGCCTTCCCGGGGTCGGGTTCCGCGGCCTGCTGCAGGCGGAGATCCTCGAACTCAAGCACGGCGCCATCGCTTAGCATCATCCGTTGCAGTTGCTCGGCGACCACCACTTCGCGCACGGCCTCCCGCCGCCTGGGCTCGGGGCTAGCGAGCGCCGCCTCCCGATACAATCTCAGCCCAAGTTCCATTTCGTCCGCCGCCCGCCGCAGGTAGTCGAGGAATACCGGGAGGACCTTCGTTTCTCGTCCAACCTCCACGCCGGTGGCGCTTCGCGCATAGAGTTCGGCGTTGTTCACCCGGTTCGTGAAATCGGGGTAGAACACCATCCGCGATACCGTAAACGGCCAGTACGGATTGACCTCCGCGCCGAAGTATCCCATCCATTTCTGGTGGTCCGTCCAGGAATGCGTAAACGTCGTGGTTCGCAGGGGCGGCTCCCGGAAAAACAGGGGATTCCCGACGGCGTTGTTGGTACCCATATTCGGGCCGGTATCGGGCACGAGACGGATCGCCTGGCTGAAGTGGTCCCAGGCCTGCAACACCAGGTCCTTCTGGGCGTCTCCGAATGTGCGCGCGGCCACGGCGCCAAGCAGCGCCTCGAACGGCGGCGCGTCCGTCCAGCAATACCATGCCCGCAGGCCGGTCATCATGTTCGGCGTATAGCCGCTGCTGTGGCTCTCCAGCGTTCCGTTGACGCCATGCGCTTCGAGCGCTTTGTAGCGCTCGTACCATTGATACGGAAACGGGAGGTACGGGCTGGTGCCAAACTGCCATGCGGCGAACGTGTCGGCTTTGCTGTAGACCTTCATGTTGCGCGCGCGCGCTTCGGCAATCTGGGCCTCGGTCACCTCGGCGGGCCCGATCTGGTTCAGCGAATAATCGCGCAGATGCCCCTTCATGCCGTCGAG
>JAAYAQ010000236.1 GCA_012719295.1 Candidatus Hydrogenedentota bacterium
GACGCGACCTCGACCGATGTCGCCGACTACAACCACGTGCCCGGCGGCGCCAACGTGCTGTTCATGGACGGCCACGTCGAGTTCATCCGCTACCCGGGCGAGCCTCCGGTGAACGAGCGCTTCGCGGCGTTCACGGGCGGAATCACCGCCACCCCGTGATCACGACCATCTTCGGGGTTGCGGGCCGCACTGGCGGCGCGCCAACCGGAGTAACCAGTCGAGACATCTTCAACCTCCCCGCGGGCCTTGAGCCGGCGGGGAGGTTCTCGTTTCGCGGAGAAACGACGGAATACCCGGGAGCGCCACGCGCCTGCTTTCGTGATTCTCGTGTGGGATCGACGCCCTCGCCGCTCATCCGAACGGGGACACGTTGTCGCGCCGGGGCGGCGCCCCGGGATCGCCGAGCGCCAGCTCGGCATGGGTTGCGGCCGGATCGGGTGTGGGATCGACGCCCTCTGTGGCCACCCTCTTCCTGAAAGAGCCAGCCGGTCCGCGGCCACCTATTTCCGTTCAGACCATTACACTAGGTGACTGCCTGCATTTTCCGGATAGGTGACTGCCCGTTCTTCCGATCTGCGCGCGATAGATAACTGTGCTACAACGCTATTTGACAGCATGACGGTGTATATGGTACGTTTTGGGAGACATCGTTGTCAGAATTGCGCCGGATCCGGGCTGGACCGGTCCCCGGAACACCCAGGGCGACTGTGCTGGGAGGGCGCACCGGCAAAGTGCCGGGAAGGGGGCGGCGGTGTCGCATGGCGCTGTGCTGAAACTCTGGGGTCTGGCCTGCGGTGTGTGGCTGCGGGCGCCCGTGCCATTCCTGAATCCCGCTTTGAACGAAGCGACGTAGGAGACGTGTCTATGAAGAAAGGGTTCACGTTGATCGAGTTGTTGGTGGTGATTGCCATTATCGGCATCCTGGCGGCGATTCTGCTGCCGGCGCTTGCCCGGGCCCGCGAAGCGGCCCGCCGTGCGAGTTGCGCCAACAACCTGAAACAGATGGGCATCATCTTCAAGATGTATGCCAACGAGAGCAACGGCGAGAAGTGGCCTCCGTTCATGGCGGCCCCGGCCGCGACCGTGGATTGCGACGCCGCGGGATTCCCGCTGACGGGCGGCATTCGCGGGATCATCGCGGCGGGCCCGAGCGTGCCGGCCATGTATCCGGAGTACCTGACGGATCCGAGCGTGATCATCTGTCCGTCGGACGGTTCGCACACCAAGGATGACCTGATCAACAAGCTCACCAACGAGCCCGATTTCGGGTATCCCTGCGATGATGCCGACCGGGGCTGGGCCATTGTGGATTCGAGTTACTGGTATCTGGGGTATGCCTTCGACCTCGGCACCAACAATCCCCCGGCGGATCTCGCGGATCTGGCGGTCCTTCAGGACGTGTTCCTGGGCGGCGACCCCCTGCCAGTGGAGGCCGTTCCCGAGAACATCTCCGGACAGATGTGCGCCGCGCTGGCCTGGGTGGGCACGGAACTGACCGAGAACTTCAACTTCGCCGCGCCCGATTCCGACGCCAGCGTCGGCCAGCCCCTGGGCAACGCCGGCGGCGATGCCGTCTACCGCCTGCGCGAAGGCATCGAGCGGTTTATGATCACCGACCTCAACAATCCGGCGGGCAGCGCCCAGGCCCAGAGCTCGATCTGGGTCATGGCGGACCTGGTCTCGACGGAAGTGTCGCTGATGAACCACGTGCCCGGCGGCGCGAATGTCCTGTATATGGACGGCCACGTCGAATTCCTGCGCTACGATGAACTGGGCGAGGCTCCGGCCAACGCCGCGACGGCGATCCTCGTCGCGATCCTGGGGTCCTGAGTTCCGTCCTTTCGAATGCGCGAGTCACATTGCCGCTTCCCCGGCTGGCCCCCCCGGCCGGGGAAGCGGTTTTTTCCGCCCGACCAAACAGCAAACCGGGCCATTCGCCGGTCATTCAAACGGCAAAGGTGTGCGGAAAGAAGAAAGGTAACCGGCGCGCGCCCGCGGGGTCCCACACCGGGCCAGAACGGAGACATGTTCCAAGCGCCGTCTGCGGCGCGACAACGTGTCCCCGTTCGAACCGGATGGGCAGCCACGGGGGGCTGCCCCTACAAGGGGAAGCGGATGGGCAATCCCGAATGCGACGACGTTGTCCCCCCATTCTTGCAGCCCCGAAGGGGCGACCGAGAAC
>JAAYAQ010000237.1 GCA_012719295.1 Candidatus Hydrogenedentota bacterium
ACGGACGGCCCGTTCGCAACCCCTACGGCGGCGCGCGACCGACTGCGGGAAATGAAAGGCATCCAACAACTGCCCGGGCCGGTTTCGGTGCAACTGCGGGGCGGGGTGTACCGCATCGCCGAGCCGATCGTCTTTGAACCGGTGGACACCGGCCAGCCAACCGCGCCGATCACCTATGAGGCCTATCCGGGAGAGCATCCCGTCCTCAGCGGGGGGGTGCCCGTGACCGGGTGGACGCAGGAAGGAGCGCTGTGGAAGGCGCCCGTGCCGGAGGCGGGACCGCGCCCCGCGCCCTTCTGCGCGCTGTGGGTGAACGGGGAGTTTCGCGGTCCGGCGCGCAGCCCCAATGACGGGAACTTCATCAGCGACGGTACCGCGCCGGAGATCACGGACCCGGACAGCGGGCAACTGGTGGTCAGCCCGCACAATGCCATCCGGTTTAAGGAAGGCGACGTTGCGGAGTGGCAGAACCTCGAGGACGTGCTCGTGGTGGGCCTGCATTCGTGGGACATCACGAAGCTGCCGGTGGACCGGATTGACCGCGAGCAGCGCCTGCTGATCATGAAACGGCCGGAAGGCGGATGGAAATTCAACCAGTGGTCCGGGGCGGAGCAGCGCTACTACGTCGAGAACATCCTGGAAGGACTCGACGCGCCGGGCGAGTGGTACCTCGATCGGAAAGCGAAGACGCTCTCGTATCTGCCCCGGCCGGGCGAAGACATGAACGCCCTGGAGATCGTAGCCCCTGTGGCGCGGCAACTCATCGTATTTCAGGGCGATGTGACCAACGGGGCGTTCGTGAGTCATCTGCATTTCAAGGGCATTGCGTTTCATCACACCGACTACAGCCTTCCGCCGGAAGGGATGAACAGCCAGCAGGCAGCGTGCTCGGTTACCGCGGCCATCCAGGGGCGGGGCGCGCGGCACTGTTCGATCGAGGACTGCGAGATTGCCCACATCAGCAATTACGCGGTGTGGTTCGGCGAGGGGTGCCAGGACAACCGCATCGCCGGGAACCACATCCATGATCTGGGCGCGGGCGGCGTCCGGCTGGGCGAGATGAGCGATGCGGCCACGTCATACCAGGTGTGCCGTCTCAACACGGTGGACAACAACTGGATTCACGACGGCGGCGCCATCTACCACCCGGCGGTGGGCGTGTGGCTGGGCCGGACCTCGTACAACACCGTATCGCACAATGAAATCCACGATTTCTTCTACACGGGGGTATCGGTGGGCTGGTCGTGGGGGTACGCGGCGAGTTCGGCAAACCACAACATCATCGAATACAACCACATCCACCATCTCGGGAAACGCTATCTGAGCGATATGGGCGGCATTTACCTGCTCGGGCGCGCGCCGGGGACGGTCTGCCGGTACAACCACATTCACGACGTGTTCTCGTATGCGTATGGCGGATGGGGGATCTATCCCGACGAGGGCAGCTCGTATCTGCGCATCGAAAACAACGTCGTGTACAACACCAAGACAGGCGGATTCCACCAGCATTACGGCCAGGAGAACCGTATCGAAAACAACATTTTCGCGTATGCGCACGAGGGCCAGATTCAGCGCACACGCATGGAGGACCACCTGTCGTTTACCTTCCGCCGCAACATCGTCTACTTCAACAACGGCTGGCTGCTGAGCAGCAACTGGAGCGACAATCAATACGACCTCGATTTCAACTGCTACTGGGACGAGGCGACGGGCGCCGTGCTGTTTGCAGGGAATTCGCTGGCGCAGTGGCGGGAGAAGGGCCAGGATGAGCATTCGATCATCGCGGATCCGTTGTTCGAGAACCCGCAGGCGTTCGATTTCCGGCTCAAACCGGAGTCTCCGGCCCTGGCCATTGGATTCGAGCCCATCGACATGAGCGGGATCGGTCTGTACGGCGACGACGCCTGGGTCCAGGCGCCCAGACAGGTACCCCATCCTCCTTCGGAGCTGCCTGCGCCGTTCGAGCCAAAATTTGTGCGCGACGATTTCGAAAATACGCCCGCGGGGGCGCTGCCCAAAGACGCGACAGCCCTGGGAACCACGGCCGAGGCCACGATTCTTGTCTCGGAGCAAACGGCGGCCGGCGGAACGCGCAGCCTCAAGTTCCAGGACAAGCCCGGCCTCGACAAATCCTACAATCCGCACCTGGTGTATCACCCCAAGGTGTTTTCGGGGCGCGTTGCAGGCAGTTTCGACGTGCGCGTCGAGCCGGGCGTCGTGGTATATTGCGAATGGCGCACGGAAGGGCACCCGTACAAGGTCGGCCCGCGCATTCACATCGCCGGCGACGGAACGCTCACCGCGGGTGAGAAGGCCCTGCTCAAGATACCTGCGGGGGAATGGGTCCGTGTCGAGATCGCGGCGGGCCTGGGGGATGCAAGCGACGGGACCTGGACGGTCGCGGTGACCGCGCCCGGGCAGGAGACGGTGACGGCGGAGCGCATACCGTTCGTGCACAGCGATTTCCGGCACCTGGCCTGGCTGGGCTTTGTCGCCGACGCGGATGTGGACGGCGTGTTCTACCTCGATAACATCTCGCTGGAAAAGGGGCAGCCATGAAACCGCGGTTACGACGTTACGCAGGCCTGCTGGCGCTGCAGTGGGGCGTGCTGTTCTCCGTGGCCGCGGCAGGCCAGGCCGTGGACGGGGACCGGTTCACCAATGCGCTGGGGATGGAGTTTGTGCGCATCGCGCCCGGGACGTTTACGATGGGCCAGGCCGAAGGCGGCGACTGGGATGAGGCGCCGGCCCGCGCGGTCACCCTGTCGAGACCATTCCACATGGCCGTGACCGAGGTCACGAACGCGCAATATGAAGCATTTGACCCCGGACATCGCGCGTTTCGCGGAGGGGACGGGTTCGCCCAGGGCGATGACGAGGCGGTCGTCTTTGTGAGCTGGCACGACGCGGCGGCCTTCTGCGGGTGGCTCTCGGAGAAAGAAGGCAAGCCCTACCGTCTGCCCACGGAGGCGGAATGGGAGTATGCGTGCCGCGCGGGTACAAGCACCCCATACTGGACCGGCGACACCTTGCCCGAGGAACATCGGAAACACCAGGAGACGTTCTGGTACCCCGTGCCGGTGGGGCTGCATGTGGGCATGGCGCCGCCGAATCCCTGGGGTCTCCACGACATGCACGGGAACGTCGAGGAATGGTGCCTGGACTGGTACGGGCCCTATAACGGGGACGCTCAGACCGATCCCGTGGGCTATGCTACGGGCGATTTCCGGGTCGCGCGGGGCGGCAGCCACAGCACGGACCTGCCGTACCTTCGTTCCGCGAACCGGGCGGCCGCGCCGCCCGAGGACCGGCATTGGCTCATTGGATTCCGTGTAGTGCTGGGCGCGCTTCCGGAAACCGCCCCGCTCCCCTCCCCGGCGCCCCCGTTGTGGGGCCGGGATGTCGCCCAGACCCGGCACGCATGGGATGACGGTCCCGATTCCAGCACGCCCTATTTCGACGGGCCCCGCCGGTTTGTGAAAATCGCTCCGGACTCCAACGGGCCGCTGTTCTCGGAACACAACCACTGTCCCGCGCTGTGCGCCTGTCCGAACGGGGATCTGCTGGCCATCTGGTACACGACCGTGACCGAGCGCGGCCGCGAACTGGCCATCGCGGCGTCGCGCCTGCGCAGGGGGGCAAGCGAATGGGACGATGCGTCACCGTTCTGGGACGCGCCTGACCGCAACGACCATGCCAGCGCCATCTACTGGGACGGCGGCGACACCCTGTTTCACCTGAACGGGATGAGCACCGACGCGACTTGGGGCAAGATGGTGCTTGTCCTCCGCACCAGCACCGACAACGGGGCGACCTGGAACCCGGCACGGCTGGTCAATCCCACCCACCAACTGCGCAACATGCCGATCGCGGGCATCTTCGGCACGGACGACGGGCGGCTTGTCCTGCCTTGCGACGCCGTGACCGTCAGCGAAGGGGGCTCGGCCATCCACGTATCCAACGACGGCGGCAACACTTGGGTCGATCCCGGCGCGGGCAGGCCGCAACCGGTTTTTGAAGCGGGACGCAGCGGCGCCTGGATCGCCGGAATCCATGCGGGCGTGGCCGAGCTGGCCGATGGGCGTTTCCTGGCGCTGGGCCGCGGCAATAACATCGACGGGCGCATGCCCATGAGCATTTCCGAGGATGGAGGGGCGACCTGGACCTATCAGGCAAGCCCGTTCCCGACCGTAAGCGGCGGCCAGCGGCTGGTGTTGAGACGGTTGCGCGAGGGCGCGCTCCTGCTCGTGTCGTTCACCGACCCCAGCAACGCGGAAAACCCGGCGGGGCTGGAGTTCAAACGCGCGGACGGGTCCTCCTTCACGGGGTACGGGATGTTCGCCGCGGTTTCGTATGACAACGGCGCGACCTGGCCGGTGCGAAAGCTGCTCACGCCCGGCAAAGACGCCGCGACCTTCGACGGCGGGGCGTGGACCCGCGAATTCGTGATGGATGCCGCCCACGCGGAACCCAAAGGGTATCTCGCCTCGACCCAGACGCCCGACGGAGTCATTCACCTGATAAGCAGCGGCCTCCATTACCGGTTCAATCTGGCCTGGGTGGAGTCCCCGGCGGAGCATTAGGGATTCAGGCGAACATGCGGCGCCGGGGGATTGGGGCCTGTCCAGACGCTGCGCGGCACGCGGTCGCCACGTAATACCTCGGCTCTGGAAGGCGATTGGCGCTTGAACATCGTGCCGAATCTTGATATTCTTGGCGCGTTGGACCGTCCGGTGCAACGGACAGCTCTCCTTTTGCTTCATTTTTGCAGAACAACCAGGAAACTGGGGGGATTTATGCCAAGCGGTTACCGCTGGGCGCTTGTCAGGGCGCTGACACCTTTCGTTCTAAGTGCTATTCTTTTAACCGGTTGTGACTCAAGCGCGGCGCGCCATGCAGACAGAATCTCGCCGGAGTCCATCGCTTCCGGCAACAATCAGACGGGCCTGCCCGGCCAAACCCTGCCCAACCCGCTCCGCGTGATCGTAGAGACTGAGGTTCAACCGGGGCTGTTTGGGGGGAAAGGGTCCCGCCGTCCGGTTCCCGGCGCGGAAGTACACTTCGAGATCCAGGAGCCTGCCCGGGGCGCCGTGTTCAAGCGAAGCGGCCAGCCGAGCGTCACGGCCACGACGGGGGCGGACGGCATCGCCGCGGCGAATGTCATCCTGGGAACAGAGCCCGGAGACATCCTCATTGTCGCGTCCGTGGATACCCGCAACGGCCCGGACACCGTCGAGTTCCGCGTGGTCAGCGGGGTCAAGGTCATTGGCAAGGATCTGGAGAGCCCCGTTGGGGGAACGATTCCCGAGTTTGGCATCCTGCTCGCCGACCATGCGGGCAAGCCCGTTCCGGGGGTGGACGTCCATTTTCGCGTAGAGGGCGGGGTGTCCGATTCCCGGGTGCAGGACGAGCACCTCGTGACCGATCAGGACGGAATTGCCGTGACCTCCTGGCTGCTGGGGTCAGAGGTCAAGCGGTACTTTGCCAGTGTGGAGATCCAGGACCGGCGTCCAGGCATCCCGGAAAACGAGCGCTACCACGTTCGGGGCATCGAATTCACCGCGATGGCGCTGGATAAGTCGCAGATGGCGCTTCAGCTTCTGGGCGGCCTCGCCCTGTTCATCCTGGGCATGAAGATGATGTCCGGCGGTCTCCGGCGCATCGCCGACCGTCGTTTGAAACAGGTGCTTCAGGCGATGACCCGGAACCGGGTGCTGGCGCTGGTGGTGGGCGCCATTCTGACGGCGGTGGTGCAATCGTCGAGCGCCACGACCGTCATGACCGTCGGGTTCGTGAATGCGGGCCTGATGACTCTCCAACAGGCGATCGGGGTGGTGTTCGGAGCCAACATCGGCACCACGCTGACGGCCCAGATCCTCGCCTTCGAACTGGATGCCTTGTCGTATCCCGCGATTGCCATCGGGCTGTTGCTTACCACGGCCTTCCGAAAGCCGAATATCCAGTTTTTCGGGGAAGCGGTCATGGGGTTCGGCATGTTGTTCCTGGGCATGACGACCATGTCGTCCATTGTCAAACCGCTCCGGTACAGTCCCGAGTTTCAATCGTGGTTCATGATGATCGACTGCACGCCCGCGCCGGGCGATCTGGTGCCCGCGGGCCGGGCCCTCATCTGCATCCTGATTGGCACAGCCACGACGATGGTGATCCAGTCAAGCGCGGCTACGGTGGGTCTGGTGCTGGCCCTGTGCGGACAGGGCATGCTGTCGTTTTACACGGCGATTCCGCTGGTGCTGGGCGACAACATCGGGACAACGATCACGGCCGTCCTGGCGTCGCTGGGAGCCAACCGCAACGCAAAACGTACCGCGCTGGCCCACACCCTGTTCAATGCGATTGGCGCCGGGTATATGTATCTGCTGCTGTTCATTCCCGTATGGAAGGGGCAGCCGCTTTTCCTGGGCCTGGTGAACGACCTGACCCCCGGAGACGTCTTCGGCGGGGAGAACGTCGTACGTCACGTGGCCAACGCCCACTCCCTGTTCAATGTCTTGAACTGTCTCGTGATGCTGCCGTTTGTGGGCGCTCTGGCACGACTGTGCCAGCGCATTATCCCGGTGACCGAGTCGGACCAGGAACGCATTCTGGCCTACCTGGAACCGCACCTGCTCGCCTCGCCCTCGCTGGCGCTTCAACAGGCGATCAAGGAAGTGGTGTACATGCTGCGCCGCGCGCAGAAATCCATCAACGACGGGTGCGAATTCTTCCACGGGGGGCCCGAGGAACTCGAAACGAATATCACGCGGCGCGAGGATCTGATCGACCGGCTCCAGCACGAGATCACCGCGTACCTGGTCGAACTGTCGACCAAAGAACTGACGCCCACGGAATCGTCGCTGATCCCCGCGCTGATCCACGCGGTCAACGATGCGGAGCGCATCGGGGACCATTCGGAAAACCTGGTCGAATTGACGCATCTCCGTCGAAAGGGCGGGTACGCGTTCACCGGGCAGGCGGTCTCCGAACTGCGCCAGTTCCAGGAGATGCTCAACACCCAGTTCGAGGCAACGTACCGGACCTTGTCAGGGGTTAACGGAAAAGCCCTGAAGGAGGCCGAGGAGAACGAAGACCGGATAAACGCCTTCGTTCAGCAAGCGTCCGACGCGCACGTGCAGCGCCTGGAGAACGGGGAATGCCAGCTCCAAAGCGGCGTGATCTTCCTGGATCTGCTGGCTCACCTGGAGCGTGTCGGCGACCACCTGGCCAACATCGCCGAACGGGCAGGGCGCATCACCCAGGTGGTGGGCGTTGTTCACGACCACGACCGCGACATGGAAGACCGGCCGAAAGCGCCATCCAAGACGAAAGCTTAGGGCGTCTCGGCGCCGTTCTGGGGGCTCGTTTCCTGGTCTGCAGGCGCGGTAACGTCCTTGCCGCCGTATCCCAGATCCTCGAGTTGTTCCGTCAAATCCTCCGAGAGACCTTCGACAACGGCGGGTTCCGCGGCTCCGTCCCGAATGAACGCCATCATTCCGTCGAGGAGCGCTTCCAGCTCGTCCACCCTGTCGGGGGCGTTTTCGGAGAGGTTGCGCGTCTCCCGCGGGTCCGAGGTCAGGTCGTAGTATTCGGTGGGCAGCAAGCCGCGCGGGTTGTTGTCGTTGGCGGCGATGAGCTTCTCGGTGCGGGTGCGAACAGCCTGCAACACAATGCCTTCGAAATCGTTTTCGGCGTACACATGCCCGGTAACGGCATTCGTGAAGGTCCCATGGTCCAGCAACGCGATTCCGGGCATCTCGCCGGGCGCCGGCAGGCCGGCCAGGCCCATCATGGTGGGGGCGAGATCAATATGGCGCGCGAAGTCGGCATTGGTCTGGCCGGCCATCACGCCGCCCGGCAGACGCAGCATCAGCGGCACCTGGATCACCTCGTCGTAGAGGGTCTGGCCATGCCACCAGCCTTGATGCTCGTAAAACTCCTCGCCGTGGTCGGAGGTAAACAGGATCACCGCATCGTCGTAGAGTCCCCGCTCGCGCACACCGTCCAGGAACGCGCCGATGTGGGCGTCCATATACTCGATTTCGGTGCCATAGGCGTGACGCATGCGCTCGAGATGCTTTTCAGGATCGGGGTTGGGCAGTTGAACGCGGGCATAGCCTTCGCCGGGGTTGTCGTGGTTCATGAAGGGGTCATGGGTGTCCATGTAGTGCAGAAACAGCAGGAAGGGCGCGTCTTCGGGACGTTCGGGCCCGTCGAGCCACGCGAGCGCCTCCCGGGTGACGACCTCGGCGGGCTGATAGAAACGGGTAACGTTCAGTTTGCCGCCAAGCCGGTTGGCCGCCACGTTCCAGAGTTTGCGAAGGCCATCGTAGCCCGTGAGCCGGGACGCCGACGGCTTGGCAAAGAAGTAGAGCGCGGGCTTGAGATCCACGTAATCGGTGAACCCCTGCCCGAAATTCATGTCCGTGGTGATGTTGGGATTGTTCGAGAAGCCTTTGGTGTAATAGCCGTGCTGCGAGAAAACTTCGGCGAACGTGGTGATCTCGTCGGGCAGGCTGGAGATCTTGCCCGTGGCGGTATGCGATTCAGGGTAACGCCCCGAGAAAATGGTCGCGAAAGAAGGTTTCGTCCAGGACGCCTGCGAGAAGCACGAGGTGAAAAGGATGGAGTCG
>JAAYAQ010000238.1 GCA_012719295.1 Candidatus Hydrogenedentota bacterium
CCGCGTGCGGACCTTGCTCCAGCCGAAGCTGCTTCGCGTGAACGGCGTGGCGGAAGTCCAGGTGTTCACCAAGCCGGAGCAGGAGGTGCTGATTGAATTCGATCAGGACGCGCTTCGGGCACACCATGTGGCCATGTACGAGGTGGTGGCGCAGCTCCAGCGCAGCAGCCTGAACATCACGGTGGGCGAGATGAAGGACGGGCCGACGAAATACTACGTGCGGGCCCTGGGCGAGTTTACGCATCCGGACGAGATTTCCAACCTGACGATTGGCCGGAACGGCCTTCGGGTGAGGGACGTGGCGGATGTGGGGTTCGAGGCGCGGGAGTATCAGCGCGAGTTTATGGTGGACGGCAAGGGCGGGGCGTTCATCCTGGTCAGGAAAGAGGCGGAAGCCAATGCGATTGCGACCTGCGAACGCGTGCACGAGGCCCTGGAAAAGGCGCGCCAGGAACCGGATTTCAAGGGCCTGGATATCTACGTGTTTTTCGACCAGGGGCAACTGATCCGCCAGTCGCTGGACAGCCTGATCGGGGCGGGAAAGTCGGGCGGTTTGCTTGCGGTGGTGGTCTTGTTCCTGTTTCTGCTGCGCATTCGCCCGACGCTGGTGGTTGCGCTGGCCATTCCGGCGTCGGTCGTGGTCAGCCTGGTGGTGATGTATTTCATCGGGATGACCTTGAATATTGTGACGATGTGCGCGCTGATCATCGCGCTGGGGATGCTGGTAGACAACGCGATCGTAGTGATCGAGAACATCTACCGGTACCGGCAGCTCGGGCTGGATTCGTTCGAGAGCGCGCGGCGCGGCGCTTCGGAAGTCGGGATGGCGATTACAGCGTCGACGTTGACGACGATCGTCGTGTTCGCTTCGCTGTTGTTCATGCAAAGCGGCGAAATGGGGCAGCATATGCGGCAGTTTTCCCTGCCGATTACCGTCTCGCTGGTGGCGAGCCTGGTGATTGCACTGACGGTGATTCCATTGGCGAGCAGCCGCATGAAGGAGCTGTCCAACCTGTCGGAACATCCGTTTTTGCACCGCATAGTCGCCTGCGCGGAACGGGTGTTCGGGCGCTGGTTTATCCGGCTGGTTCGGCTGATCAGCCGCATCCACCCCTTGCAGGCCACGATCAATGGCTACATCGGTGTCCTTCACTGGGTGATGCGCTGGCGGCTGGCGTCGGTATTGCTGTTGCTCCTGTTCGGGGTGATCACCGCGGTGGGTCCGTTCCGGCACGTGGGGATGCAGGGCATGCCCGAGATTGACACGCGGGAAGTGCGCATTGCGGTCGACTTTGACCAGAATTTTGATATGGACATGGCCAAGGCGGTAATGGACCAGTTGCTGGACTCGCTCAACGCGCAGCGCGATGAACTGGGCATCGAGAATATATTCGTGAACTATGGCCCCGAGGGCGGTGAGATCAGTTGTTTCCTGTACGAGGCAGACCAGTACCCGGGAGGTCAGGAAGCTCCGTACAGCACGGAACAGGTGATGGACATCCTGTGGCAACGGTTTTCGGCGCGAGACACGGGCACGCGCCTGCCCGGGACCGAACTGGGATTCACGATAGCCCAGTCGGAGGGTGCGACGCGGACGATCCGGGTGCGGATGCGGGGAGACAATGCGGCGATTCTCGCGGAAAAGGCGCAGCATTTCAGCGGGCTCATGGCGCAGATCCCGAATATCAGCGAGGTGCAGACCGACGCGGAGCGCGACCGGCAGGAGGTGCAGATCAGCATCGACGAGGCGCTGTCGAAACGGTTTGGGATCAATCCGCTGATTGTGGCGCGGACGGTGGATTTTGCGTTGCGCGGCACCCGGCTTCCCTACATGAAGCGGGAAGGCCGGGAAATCGCGGTCTGGGCCCAGTTCCGGGAGGAAGACCGGAAGCGCAAGACCAGCCTCGACAATGTCTCCCTGCTGACGCCGCGAGGGGAACTGGTGCCGCTGAACCGCATTGTCCGGTTCGAGAAGGCCTACAGTCCGAAGCAGATTACGCGGATCAACTCCAAGAACGTGACGACCATTACGGCAAACGTGAGCGGGGAAGATCTGGTCACGATCAAGAAGCATCTGGAAGACCTGGCCGCCAGTTTTCCGCTGCCGCGGGGATATACGATCGAGCTTGGCGATGAACTAATCGAGCTCGCGCAGGACCGGGCGAATTTCATCACGGGGATCGTTTTGGCGATTGTGATGATCTACCTTGTGATGGGCGCGCTGTTCGAGTCCTTCATTCTGCCGCTGTCGATCCTGACGACGATACCGGTTGCCTTCATGGGAGTCTGGTGGACGATGTTCGTGACGGGGACGTCGATGGACACAATCGCGTATATCGGGATGTTCCTGATGGTGGGCGTGATTGTGAACAATGGCATCGTTATCGTGGATCACATCAACCAGTTGCGCGCGCGCGGCGCGGATCGCATGCAGGCCACCCTTCAGGGCGGGCGCGACCGGTTCCGCCCGGTAATGATGACGGCGCTGACGACCATCCTGGGCTGCGTCCCGCTGGCCATGGGCGGCGGGGTCGGGGGCGAGATCGCGTTTCACAGCCTGGGCAAGGCCCTGATTGGCGGTCTGACGACAGGGACGGTTCTGACGTTGTTCGTGGTTCCGCTGTTTTACTCTCTCATTGATGATTTGCGCGGCTGGATGATGACCTACCTTGCGGGCCTGGCAGCCCTGGGCAGCCATCGGAGCGCCGCCGCGCCCCATCTGGGCGAGGCCAAGTAGGCCGGGCGGTTCCGGGTACCCGGCGGGCGGCCGGGCGATTCGCGTATGGCCTCGGGCATTTGCCTCATGGCAAGGCGTTGTGATAGGCTTGTGAGCTGCTTCGGAAAATTGCGGAAACCGCTGATTCGCGGGCCTGAAAACGGAAGGGAATCTTGTGAGAAAACCACTGGTCGCGGGTAACTGGAAAATGAACAAGCTGGTGGGCGAATCGTTGGCGCTGGTCAACGCGCTGAAACCGCTTGTGAAGGACGTTGAGGGGGTCGACATCGTTGTGTGCCCGGTATTTACGGCGCTTCATGCGGTTGCGGATGCGCTGAAGGGCTCGAACATTCAGCTCGGCGCACAGAACTGTTTCACCAGGGAAAGCGGCGCCTACACGGGCGAGGTTTCGCCGCAGATGCTGAAGGACGCGGGATGCACGTGGACGATCATCGGGCACAGCGAACGGCGCCAGTATTTCAACGAATCCGACGAGTTTCTGAATGAAAAGCTGCGGTTCGCGCTTGCCAGCGGCTTGAAGGTTATGTTCTGCATCGGCGAGACTCTGGAAGAACGCGAGAGCGGCCGGATGAACGATGTGCTGGTGCGCCAGATCACGAACGGTCTGATGGGGCTGTCGGAGGCCGATTTTGACAACACCTCGATCGCGTACGAACCCGTGTGGGCCATTGGCACGGGCGTGACGGCCACCCCGGAACAGGCCGAAGAGGCGCACGCGTTTGTGCGGGGCCTGGTGCGGGACCAGTTTGGCGAGGCGGTTGCGGATAAGGTTCGTATACAGTACGGCGGCAGCGTGAAGCCGGACAATGTGGCGTCGTTGATGGCGAAGCCGAATGTGGATGGCTCGCTGGTGGGCGGGGCATCGCTGAAGGCCGACGGTTTTGCGGAGCTGGTGAGGAAGTCGCTCTAGTCCGGCAAACCATGACAAAGGGCGGTCCCGGGTAGTCCTGCCCGGACGGGCAGGGCCCCAACGGACGGCCCGAGAGGAAGTCTACGCGGATGTTTGATTCGGTTCACAACTGGCTTTGGTGGATTTGTGTAATCCTGTACGTTCCTGCGTGTCTGGGCTTGATAGCCGTCGTCTTGCTTCAGAAAGGCAAAGGCGTTGGATTCGCGGGCGCCTTCGGCCTGGGCGGCGGCGGGGCGGATACGGTATTCGGTCCCCGGATGAGCAAGAGCCTCCCGGTAAAGATCACGTATGTGATGGCGGGCATGTTTTTGGTGCTGGCCCTGACGATGTCGCTGCTTGCGGGCCGGATCTCGAAGGGCCAGGCCCCCGAGCTGGTCGAGACGGAGACGATCGACATGAGCGGGTACGAGGAGGCCGGCATCGGAGCGGCGCCGGACGCGCCGGCGGCGGCGTCCGAGGCCCCGGAGGCCGGAACGGCCGGCGCGGAAGCCGGCGACACCGCCACGGCGCCGGCGCCCGCGGCCACCGCCGTGGAAAGCGCTCCGGTGGAACCTCCGGCGGCCGTCGTGGATGAATCTACAGCAGAGACGCCCGCAGGCGACGCCGGGGAGGCATCGCCCCCGCCCACTCAATAGGCGATTTGGCAACGTGTTGCGGCCCAGAGCCTCCCACGGCTTTGGGCCTGTATTTTTTACCGGGGGCACGGTGCGGGGCGTGCCCTTGCCGGGGTAACGGAGCACACCACACGCATGGACAAGATCCTGATTCGCGGCGGCCGCCCGCTCCACGGCACGGTATACGTGCGGGGGGCCAAGAATGCGGCGCTGCCGCTGATGGCGGCGGCCTTGCTCTCCGAGGAGCCGTGCGTGCTCCACAACGTGCCGTGCCTTCACGACGTGTTCACGATGGACAAGATCCTGTCCGGGATGGGCATGCGCATCGATTTCACGGGGCGTTCGATGACTCTGGACGCGTCGGGCGTGGGGTCGCAGGAGGCGCCCTACGACCTGGTGCGGAAGATGCGCGCGTCGTTTTTCGTGCTGGGCCCCCTGCTGGGACGGTTCGGGACGGCGCGGGTGTCGCTGCCGGGAGGCTGCGCCATCGGGACGCGTCCGGTGGATATCCATCTGAAAGGGCTTGAGGCCCTCGGGGCCTCGATCACGATTGAAGAAGGGTACGTGGTGGCGGAAGGGCGGCTGAAAGGGGCCGACATCGCGCTGGATTTTCCCAGCGTGGGGGCGACCGAGAATCTCCTCATGGCGGCGTGCCGCGCGCAGGGAGTCACCCGTATGACGAACGCGGCGCGGGAACCCGAGATCGTCGATCTGGCGGAGTTTTTGAACGAGCTGGGCGCGCAAATCTCCGGGGCCGGGACGGATCTCATCACGGTGGTTGGGGTCGATGCCCTGGGCGGCGCGGAGCATGCCGTCATCCCGGACCGGATTGAGACGGGAACGTTTCTACTGGCGGGGGTGGCGACGCACGGCGATGTGACCGTCCAGAACGCCAGTGCGGAGCATCTGACGAGTTTTCTGCAGAAGTTGCATGAGACGGGTGCGGAGATCGAGATCGCGGGGCAACGGATTCGCGCCCGGGCGACGAACGGGTTCAGGAGCGTGGACATCACCACCCAGCCCTTCCCGGGCTTTCCGACGGATCTGCAGGCGCAGACCATGGCCATGCTGTGCGTAGCCGAGGGAGCGAGCGTGATCCGGGAGACCGTGTTCGAGAACCGGTTCATGCAGGTGGCCGAACTGGCGCGGATGGGCGCAGACATCGACCTGGACGGCAATGCGGCGATTGTGCGGGGCGTCAAAAGCCTGAGCGGCGCGCCGGTGATGGCGTCGGATTTGCGGGCAAGCGCGGCGCTGGTGCTTGCGGGGCTGGTCGCCGAAAAAGGGGAAACGGCGGTGGCGCGCGTGTATCATATTGACCGGGGCTATGAGCGAATCGAGGAACGCCTGAGCGCGCTCGGGGCGGACATCCAGCGCGTGCGGCACTAGCCCCCGGTTCCTTCCGAACAGACCGAACTTTGGCCGGCCGGTAGCGGGTTGGTGTGCATAAGGCGCATGTTCTACGGGCCAGGTGTTTCCAAAGGGAGAACGATATGCGAACTCTGACCATAGCGAACGGCCAGGAACTGGAAAACGTGATCCGGGCCGTTGAACGAGGGGAAGAAGCGGCCGCGGGCGGGGAAGCGCACCTCGAGCAACAGCTTGCCAGCACCCGGGCGATTGTGGAGGCCGTGCGGGTCCGCGGAGACGCGGCCGTGGCGGAATTCACGCAGAAATTCGACGGCGTGGCCCTGGACCCCGGCGCCTTTGAGATCAGCCAGAGCGAAATCGACGCGGCGTTCGACACGGTTGACCGCGAACTGGTGGGCGCGCTGGAACGCGCCCTTGAGAATATCCGGGCGTTTCATGCGCGCGAACTGCGGCAGTCGTGGGAGGAGACCTCGGAAGACGGCACGATCCTGGGCCGGCGGATCACGGCGCTGGAGCGCGTGGGCGTCTATGTGCCGGGCGCGACGGCGTTCTATCCGTCATCGGTATTGATGAATATCGTACCGGCCTCGGTGGCGGGGGTCGAGGAGATCATCATGGTGTCTCCCCCGTCCTTCAACGGTACGATCCACCCGCTGGTGCTGGCGGCGGCGAAGGTCGCGGGAGCAACGCGGGTGTTCCGGATCGGCGGGGCGCAGTCGATCGCGGCGATGGCTTATGGCACGGGGATAATCCCTGCGGTGCCCAAGATCACGGGGCCGGGAAACATCTATGTGACCCTGGCCAAGCGGCTGGTGTCGTCGGTCTGCGCGATCGACATGGAGGCGGGACCGTCGGAGGTCGTGGTGCTGGCGGACGCGCAGGCGGACCCGCGCGAGGTTGCGGCGGAAATGCTGGCACAGGCCGAACACAATCCCGACTCGGTGGCCATTCTGGTGACGCCGTCCGCGGAACTGCCGGGCCGGGTCGAGACGGTGATCGAGGAGGAATTGAGGCTGCTGGAACGGGCGGAGACGATCCGGGAGTCGCTCGCACGTTTCGGGACGATATACGTGGTTCCCGGGCTGGAAGATGCCGTTCGCCTGACAAATGTGCTGGCGCCGGAACACCTGTCGATTCAGGTCGAGGACCCGATGGCGGTGTTCGAGCACATCCGCAACGCGGGCGCCGTGATGCTTGGCGGGGGAACGCCGGTCGCGGTGACAGACTACTATGCGGGACCGAATCATATCCTCCCGACGGGACGGCGGGCGCGGTTTTCGTCGCCGCTGTCGGCGGAGGATTTCCGGAAAGTGACCAATTACGTTTCGTATTCGAAGGAACGGCTTCAGCGGGATGCCGGCGACATCATGCGGCTGGCGACATCCGAGAAGCTGACGGCGCACGCCCGGGCCGTGGAGATACGGAAATGAAGTATGGACGCGCACTGCTGAAGGACGTGGAAGGGTACGTCCCTGGTGAACAGCCGAAGGACCCGGACGTCATCAAGCTGAACACGAACGAGAACCCCTATCCCCCCTCCCCCATGGCGCTGGAAGCATTGCGGCACGTGAGCGCCGATGCGCTGCGAAAGTATCCCGATCCGCTGTCGACGCGGCTGCGGGCCAAGTGGGCGGAGTTGCAGGGGTACGCGGGCCCGGAATGGGTCATTGCCGGCAACGGCATGGATGAACTGCTTGCCATGGCGGTTCGCACGTTTGTGGATCCCGGCGACGTCATTTTGACCACCTGGCCGACGTATACCCTGTATGAGACCCTGGCGCGGCTGCACGGCGCGCGCGTGGAAGCGGTGGAACTGGATGAGGAGTTCCAGCTTCCGGAGACGTTTTTCGGGCACGGCGGGCGTCTGTGTTTTCTGCCGCGGCCGAATGCCCCCACGGGAGTCTGTGCGCCACGCAAGGACGTTGAACGTTTCTGTAGCGGTTTTCAGGGGCTGGTGGTGCTCGATGAAGCGTACGTTGATTTCGCGGACGACGACTGCATGGATTTTCCGAGACGCCACGAGAACGTGATTGTGATGCGGACGTTCTCGAAATCATTCAGTCTGGCGGGGTTGCGGCTGGGCCTGGCGGTGGCGCAACCCGGCCTCATCACCGAGTTTCTCAAGACGAAGGACTCCTACAATCTGAACGCGGTGACACAGGCGGTGGGCCTGGCGGCGTTGAACGACTACGAGTCCATGAAGCGCAACGCCGCCCGGGTAGCGGCCACCCGGAAACGCGCCACGGCGGCCCTGGAAGCGCTCGGGTTCATGGTGACGCCATCGCAATCGAATTTCGTGCTGGCCCGGTGGGGCGGAAAGCCGGAGGCCCGGACCGTGTTCGAGCGTCTGAAGGAACGCCGGATATTCGTGCGCTATTTTGACGTTCCCCGGCTGCGGGACGCCCTGCGGATCAGCATCGGCGCGGAGCAGGAAATGGACGCCCTGATTGCGGCGTTGCGGGAGATTGTGCAGTAGCGTAGGATGGAATGCGCGATGCGAGTGCAAGTCAATCGAAAGGAGCGGCGATGCGCAAGGTATCGGTAATGCTTATGCTGTGCGTTCTCGCAACGGCGGGCTGCATGACCCTGGAAGGCCAGCCCATCCAGATCAATATTCTCTCGACGCAACAGGAAGTCGAGCTGGGCAACCAGCTCTCGACCGAGATCGAAAAACAGGAGACGATCTCCAAAGACGCGGCGCTGCAGGCCTACGTTTCGGAAATCGGCGCCCGGCTCGGCGCGGTGGCCACGCGCCAGGACGTGCAATACAACTTCACGGTGATCGACAACCCGGACACCGTAAATGCATTTGCCTTGCCCGGAGGGCACATGTACCTCTACACGGGGCTGCTGAAGGTCTGTGAAAACGAGGCGGAACTCGCCAGCGTGATGGCCCATGAGATCGCGCACGTCGCGGCACACCATCACGGAGAGGCCATGACCAAGCAATACGGGTATGAACTGCTGACCCAGCTCCTCCTGGGCGAACAACCCAGCACCCTGGCAAAGATCGCAACGGGGGTTTTCGGGCAGGGGATGATGAGCTACTACAGCCGCGACAATGAACGCGAAGCCGATGCCCTGGGCATGGAATTCTTGTATCGCGCGGGTTACCGGCCCGACGGGATGGTGTCGTTCATGCAGAAGCTCATCGCCGAGGAACAGCGAGCCGGCGGCGGCCATCCGCTGCCTATTTTTTCTTCGCATCCCCCGACCCAGGAGCGTCTCGCGCGATTGCAGGGTCTCCTGCAGAAGTATCCCGAGGCCGAACGGCAGCAGATCTCTCTGAATGAAGAGCGGTATCGCGAGAAGGTATTGAAACGGATCAAGTAATCCGCGCTGGCGCCTGCAGGCCCAGGACAGGGTTCAGCAGCGGTAAGCCCGGAGGCTTCGGAATGAGCAGAGCGGTTGAAGCGGCGCCGCGTGCAAGCCGGCTGGCGCTTCTGCATCCCTGGTCCGGCGGCGTCATTC
>JAAYAQ010000239.1 GCA_012719295.1 Candidatus Hydrogenedentota bacterium
CGCCGGATGACATCCTCGCGCAGGTCCGCCGCGCTTTCGAGGGTGGCCGTCGCTTTCTGCATCAGGTTCTGAATGCGCCTCGCCTCGCTGTCCGTCACATCCTCCTCGCGCAACCGCGCCTGAAGGTTCTGACGCGAAGCCATGGCGAGCCGGTGAAGACCACGGGTAACCTCGAGCGCCCCGCGAAAATCCCCCTGGCGCATCTGCAATTCCACCACCAGCGACGAGACCTTGAGCCGGCTCTGGGGGTTTTCGAGGCGCAGGTCGTTCGCAAGCGCCCGGCGAAATGCTTCGAGCGCCAGTACCAGCGCCTCCTGCTCAGTGCGCGGCACGCGCTCCCAGAGCGTGGCCAGGCGTTCCATGAACGTGGCATGCGGCAGAAACCGCGCGCGCCGGCGCGATCGCGCCTCCGCCTGGTCCTGCGCCTTGTCCGGCGCGATGTCCGGCGCCCCGCGTTCGCCGGGCTCGTGCAACAGGCCCGACGCGTCGCGAAATGCCAGATCGCATAGCGCATGCAGGCCTTCGCCGAGCTGTTCATAGGCAGACATGAGCGGTTCCAGGCAGAGCGGATACGGATTGTGCCAGTTGCCGGGGGCCGTGCGGGCCAGCTCGTCCGCGCGTTGCTGGATCAGGTGTTCGAGCGCCCGCCAGTGCGGGTCAAATTGCCGTTGCGCCTTCTGCATGGCCTCGGCGGCGGCCAGCAATTGGGGCGCGCGGCCCGGGTCGTGCGCGGGCGGAACAGTCTGGGCGACGGAAGCGGCCCCGGCCTCGAGCCCTGCCGGCAGACCGTGTTCCTGCTCGCGATACAGCCACGCGATGCGGAGATACAGCCGCGCCAGCTTGTAGGCGTCCTGCAGCTCCTCCTCGATCCGCGAATGGATCAGGACCGCCATGAAATGAAGACGCAGCGCCGCGTCAGAATCAAGGTCGTCGTAGTCGATGTGCTGGCCGACCAGCTGGAGCAGCGTGTCATCCGGCCCGGCCTTCTTGAACGCTTTCAGGGTCGCGGCGCGCGCCTCCGTCTCGAACGGTTTGCCGAAATCCTCGGCCACGTCGGCATAAAAGCAGTGCGGACAAAAGAAAAGGGCGTAATACAGCGGGTTCACGCGCTGCACGTGGTCGCCGGCCCACCGGTACCGCAGCGCGTGCTGGTCCGGTTCCGTCTCCTCAACGACAACGACGTGCCGGCGAAAAAAGCGGTGCGCGGTCTTCGCGCAGCACGCCGGACACGCGAGCGTTTTGTGGACAAACGGCGACTGTTGTGATGGCATCGTCGATCCCGAATAGAGCAAACTGCCGGCGCTCCTCCCCGGGAGAACCGTCTCCGCTAAGCCTACCCCATTCGCCCCGAAAAGGCGAATCCCGCCCGGGCGGCACGTCAGGTCTGCGCGCGCAACGCGTTGGCCACGTTGCCGGCGTGGATCTGGCAAATGGCCAGGGCCAGGGCATCCGCGGCGTCGTCCGGCCGGGGCAGCGCGTCCAGGTTCAGGAGGAGTTTCACCATTTCCTGCACCTGTTTCTTGGTGGCTTTCCCGTATCCCACCACGGCATTCTTTACCTCGAGCGGTGAAAACTCCCCGATGGGCCGGTGGGAATGGGCCGCCGCGAGGGCGATGACGCCGCGCGCCTCCGCCACCTTCAGGGCGGTCGTCACATTGCGCGCGAAATACAGTTTCTCGATGGCCACGGCATCGGGCGCGTAGGTCTCGAACAACGCCGCCGCTTCATCATGCACAATGCGGAGCCGCTCCGCGAAGTGCATCCCCGCCGGCGTCGTGATGACACCGTGTGCAATATGCCGCAGGCGCGTTCCCCGGCCCTCGACTACACCGTAGCCGGTTGTCGCGGTGCCGGGGTCGAAGCCTAAAACCCGCATTACTCCTCGAGCGCCGCCGCCATGGCCTCGTCCGGAATGTCAAAATTGGCAAAGACGTTCTGCACGTCGTCGTGTTCCTCAAGCGCCTCCATCAGTTTCAGGATGGTCGACACGGCATTGCCTTCCACCCGAACCGTGGTCTTGGGAATCATCGTCAGCTCGGCGCTCTTCGCGGGCATGCCCATCTCTTCGAACGCGGCGGCTACCGCGTGCAGATCGTGCGGCTCGGTGGAGATGACAAACACGTCGTCGCTGTCGGTGTCGACATCTTCGGCCCCCGCCTCGATCGCCTTCTCGAAGATCTGCTCTTCGGTCATCGAGCCGCGCTCGATGGAAATGCTGCCCTTCTGTTCAAAATTCCACACGACGGCCCCGGTTTCGGCCATGGATCCCCCGTACCGGGTGAGCAGGTGCCGGATCTCCGACACGGTGCGGTTCTTGTTGTCGGTCAGCACGTCGACGATGAGCGCCACGCCGCTGGGGCCATACCCCTCGTAGCGGGCCTCTTCGTACGTCACCCCCGGCAACTCCCCCGTGCCTTTCTTGATGGCGCGATCGATGTTGTCTTTGGGCATGTTCTCGGCCCGGGCCGCCAACAGGACCGTCCGCAAACGCGGATTCATGTCGGCATCGCCCCCGCCCGTCTTCGCCGCCACGCTGATTTCCTTGGCCAGACGCGAAAAGATCTTGCCGCGTTTCGCGTCCAGAGCGCCCTTTTTCCGCTTAATGGTGCTCCATTTGGAATGACCGGACATCTTACGGTATCTCCCGTGCCCTAGTGTGATTGCGGTTCTCCGCTAACGCGCCAGTATAGCATTCCCCCGCGTTTTGCTGCAATCGCGAAATCGGCCGCCGCACCCGCGAGGAGGGCTGCGCGCCCGGGCGGGCCGTATGGTACACTGCCCCTGTCGGCAACGGACGGACTCGGCGGGTGATGCGCCGTCGGCGCACGGGAGGTTGTGACCATGCACGAGCATAAACACCATTCGGGATGCTGCGGATGTTCTTTGGGGCCGATCGAACGCCGGTCTTTTCTGACGGCTCTCGGGGCAACGGCCGGTATCGCGGCCGCGACGGGGTGCGCGACCACCGCCGTGAAACCGCGCGGGGCCGCCGGGCCGCGTCCAAGGCCCAGCCTCGAGAAAAAGCCCCTGACCGTCCAGCCGGCGCTCGCCTACCATCTCTACGCGCCCCACGAACAGACCAGCTGGCGGCCCTGGGGCGGCTTGCACACCGAGGGCGACATCGACGCCGAGATCAACCGCATCGAGAAAGAACTCCAGGCCCTCTCGGAACAGGCTGAGTTCCCCGTCGTCTTCAAACCGGTGGCCCGGGTGCGCAACGAGAACGAAGCCGCGGCCCTCTGCGCCCAGCCCGCTGACGTTATGCTCATCTACGGCGCCAACTCCGGCGGGGAAACCATCGAGAAACTCATCGCGCCCGACCGCCACAACCTCGTATTCGTGCGGCACAAGTCCGGGCCCGTGTACCTCTGGTACGAGATCGTCCATCCCCGCCTGCTCCGCAAGACCGTCGACGAGTACGGCCAGCCGGGGCTCGACCCCTCCGACGTCATTGTCGACGAATACGGCGACATGCTCTGGCGCTTGCGTTCGCTCTACGCGCTCAACAACACCGTCGGGTCGCGTGTCGTCTGCATCGGCGGGCCGAGCGGCTGGGGCGCGGGCGGCCAGAAAGCCCCCGAAATCGCCGCCAAGCTCTGGAAGATGGACCTCGTCACCGTCACGTACGACGATCTGGGCGCGCGAATCAAGACGGCCCGCGCCAATCCCGAACGCGTGGAACGCGCCGAGGCCGAGGCGGCCGCCTACCTCAAGACTCCCGGCACGCATCTAAAAACCGACGCGGGGTTCGTCAGCCGCGCCTTCCTGTTGACCGAGGTATTCGAGGAGGTCATGGCCGAAGCCAACGCCCAGGCCA
>JAAYAQ010000240.1 GCA_012719295.1 Candidatus Hydrogenedentota bacterium
AGGGCTGGTCGCCCGCCCATACCGACGAGACCTTTTCGGCCATCATCTGGGACCGCTGGATCCTTCGAAACCTGTACGCGACCGGCAGCGACGCGGGCCTCTTCTGGGACTGCACCGACCGCATCGAACCGTTCACAGTGATCGTGGAAGACTGTGTGGGCATCGGGCGCGCCTTTGGCGGGGGCGTGGCGAGCTGTTTGTCGCGTCCCGATGAACCCATCGTGTTCCGGCGCTGCAATTTGTGGTCGCTCGACATGTGGGGCGACACGGCCGGGGGCTACATACGCATCGAAAACCCCAGCATGCCCGAGCGTCCGGACGTCCTGTTCGAGGATTGTACCCTGGCGAGTCCGCAGTGCGCGTTGAAGGGCGGGAACTACGGATTTCACACCTATATGCGGATCAAGGTCGACCGGTGCCGCCTTGTCGCCCTGAACTTCTCGCAACCCGCCGGGACGCCCACCGACGGCATCATCCAGAGCGTCCAGAACGGCAAATACCTTCACGTCGACCTGACCGACACCACGCTCATGGGGTACAAGGTATTCGGGGTCAAGGTCGATACGGATTCCGAGAATGCGATCGGATACACGAGCAGGGGGGCGGTCCAGGCCTATGTCCAGTTCCAGCAGGGCATGCCGGAAGGCATCCACCGGCTTCAACAATGGCCGGTGGAGGTGTTTCAGTCCATCGCCCCGCCTCCCCCGCTGTCGTCAAAACCCGTGATGACGCACGTCGAGCGGGTGGCGGAGAACCTGTGCGAACTGACGCCGGTCTTGTGGAAGGGCCGGCTGTGCCACATGGAGAGCATCCGGCCCGGCAGCGGCGGCGTCAGGGAGGATTACTATCTGCTTGTCAAAGACGCCGAAACCGGCGAGGTTCTGACGAAATTCGCGATCGGATACAGTCTCGCGTCAGCATTTGTTCACGACGGCGTCTTTTACGCTTTTGCGTCCCGGTTTGAAGACAACAACTGGAACGACGTCACGATGTTCAAGTCGGCGGATCTCGTCAACTGGGAGTCCACAGTCGTCATCCCGCAGGAGAGCGAGCACATCTTCAACAGCTCCGTGTGCGAGGGCCCCGACGGATTCATCATGGCGTATGAGTCCAACGAACCGGCGTACCCGGCCTTCACGACCAAGTTCGCCCGGTCCACGGACCTCGAGAACTGGACGAAACTGCCCGATTCGACGTTCGGCACGAACCGGTATACGGCCTGTCCCTGCATCCGGTACGTGAATGGCCACTATTACGTTTTCTATCTCGAGAACCGCAGCCCGCGCCACTATTTCGAGACCTATATCACGCGGTCGAAGGATCTCCAGCAGTGGGAGCTGAGCGCGGCGAATCCGGTACTGGCGCCCCGGGGGCTCGACGAGAGCATTAACACCTCGGATCCCGACATTATCGAGGTGGACGGAAAGACCTGGCTCTACTACGCGGCCGGCGACCAGCTTACGTGGATGAACATCAAGCGGGGAATGTACCCGTGTTCGATGCAGGAATTCCTGGAGAGCTGGTTTGTCGCGCCGGGGATCCCCGACTGGGGGTCGATGCTCAACCACCGGGCCCGCGTGGCCAGGGAACAGGAGGCCGCGGCGAAACAGGCGGCCGAGAATGAAGCCCGTGCGGCACGGGTGCAGTGGTTTCAGGACGCCAAGTTCGGGATGTTCGTGCACTGGGGCCCGTTTGCCGTGCACGGCAGCGACCCGAATGCCGCATACGACTATTTCGACATGAAGACGGACGCGGCAGCCCGCGCGGACTTCAAGAAATATGCGGAACAGTTCCACCCGAAGGCCTTTGATGCCGCCCAATGGATGGCCACGGCGAAAAGCGCCGGCGCGAAGTATGTTGTCTTCACATCGAAGCACCATGACGGCTACACCATGTTCGACAGCGCCTTGACGGATTTCGACAGCGCGGATTACCCGCCCCGGGCCGACTATGTGCGCCAGCTGGTGGAGGCCGCCCGGGCCGCGGGTATGAAGATCGGATTCTATTACTCGATCCTGGACTGGGATCAGCCGGATTATTTCGGCAACCTCCCGAAGTTTGTAGACGAGTACCTTTTCGGGCAGGTGCGCGAGCTGTGCACGAACTACGGTCCCATCGACTGCGTGTGGTTCGATGGGGAATGGGATCACCCGGCCAGCACCTGGCGCGCGCCGGACCTCGTGGCGATGATCCGCGAGCTGCAGCCCTCGGCCCTGATCAACGACCGCCTTGGCCTGGGTGAACGCGGCGTGACCGGTCTGTGCGACTTCTACACGCGGGAACAGCCGTCCGAAGTGAACGTGCCGATGGGATTCGAGCGTGAGAAACCGTTCCCCTGGGAAGCGTGCATAACCATCGGCGACTACTGGCAGTATTCGATCAAGGACACCCGTTTCAAGAGTCCGGATGAACTCGTTCGAATCCTCGTCGACGTAGCAAGCCGGGGCGGCAACCTCTTGCTGAACGTCGGGCCGACACCCGACGGAGAGATACCGGAAACGCTGGTCGAGCGGCTCCGGGCGGTGGGGGGCTGGCTCGAGGTCAACGGCGAGGGCATATACGGCACGACCGCCTCGCCCCTGGGGGCGTTTCCCGAAAGTGAGGCTGGGGGCATGCCCCGGTGCACCGCCAAAGGCCACCGTCTGTACCTGCATCTGGAGTCCCGCCCGGGCAATCAGATGACGCTGCCCGGTCTTCAGAACCGGATCGTGTCAGCGCGGTTTCTGAAAACGGGCGCCGACCTGGCGTTCGACAACGAGACAAAGACCATCGCCTTGCCGGAAGAGTTGCCCGATGCGATCATGACGACCATCGCGATCGAACTGGACGGCGAACCGCGCGTCGGTTGACGGCAGACCGAAACGCAGGGAGAACGCACGCATATGAAGAAGACACTTTGGGCTGTGTTGTGTGGATGGGCCGTGTGCACGCTGGCGGCGGCGCAATTCGAAGGCGGACGCGAAGGCGTCACGATCTATGTATCCCGGCAGGGCGACAACTCGGACGGCTCGTCGTGGGCCAAGGCCTTTCACACCATCCAGGCGGGGTTGTCGGCGGTGCCCGACGATCAGGGGGGACATCGCGTCGTGGTGCGCCCCGACACGTACGCCGAGGCAAACCTGGATCCGGCTTTCAAAGGGGCCCCGGGCGCGTACAATGTGCTCACCGGAGACTTTGACGGGAGCCTCGGATCCGGCGCGAAGGGGTGGGTGGTGATCGACTCCGGCGCGCCCGAGGTCATCCTGCGGACCGACCCCAACAGCCGCGCGGGCAACCCCGGCTGGAGGCTGGTGGACGAAGGCGACCCGAAAGACGAGTGGGGATTCAAAAGCATCGACTGGTGGGGCACGGGGCGTTGCGCACCGAACCATTCGAGCATCCTCTGGGACCGGTGGATTCTCCGGAACCTCTACACCACCGGCGCCGAGGGGGCGGGATGGGATCTCACCATAGACAAAGGCGCTGAATTCACCACCATCACCGAGCACTGTGTGGCCATTGGCCGGTTTTCGGGGATATGCGTGGGCGCGTTCGTCGGGCGGCCCGGCGAACCGGTGGTGTTCCGGGATTGCTTTTCGATGTGTCTGGACTGGTGGGGCGACGCCGCCGGCCTTTACATTCGCGCGGAGAATCCAGAGCCGCGTGATTACCCGGATGTCGTCATCGAGGACTGCACGCTGGTCGGCCCGGACAATGCCCTGCAGGTCGGCAACCCGGGATTCGAGGGCTACACGCGGGTTCATCTGAAAGACTGCCGGCTTTTCTCGCTCAATTTTTCGCAGCCGCACGGCCAGCCTTCCACGGGCGTCATCTACCACACGCTGGATGGCCGGCTGCTGCACGTGGAACTGGAAGACTGCCTGCTCTCGGGGTTCAAGATCTTCGGCAGCGGCGGCAAACAGTACGGCGCGGGCGAACACCCCGAAGGCGGACCCATCTCCTATGGACTCAAGGGGAACGTGCGAGCCTATGTGCACTATACGCAGACCGTGCCGGAAGGGATGGAGCGGCTGCGTTTCTGGCCGGTGGCGGATTTCGAGCATGTGCTTCCGCCCGAGTGCCACAATCCGCAACCCTGACAGACCGCGCCCCCGGCGCGCAGAAAACCGGC
>JAAYAQ010000241.1 GCA_012719295.1 Candidatus Hydrogenedentota bacterium
CTGGACCCCGGGTTGAAACCCGGGGCTATTTTCTTTCGTCCCTGACGGGACTTACTCTGCGCACCGCCGATCTCCGGGCTGAACTGAACCCCCGGGCTATTCTCGGTCGCCCCTTCGGGGCTGCAAGTTCGGAGCACAATGTCGCCGTGTCGGGGCTGCCCATCCGTAGGGGCAGCCCCCCGTGGCTGCCCTCCGGTCCGAACGGGGACACGTAGTCGCGCCGGGGACGGCGCTTGGAACATGTCCCCGTTCTGCTATGGGGTTTTCAAACTCTGTGCCCTCGGTGGCCAATGTCTTCCCACAAAAGAGCGCCGGGGGCCCGCCCGGCACCGGCTTTCCCGGAACGGAGCGGTCTCCGCGCTTGCTTTGATCATCATGCCATCCACTAGAATGAGGCCCGAACCGGAACCGTACAGGGATTGAAGGGGCGCGGGAGTCCGCCGTGGGAACCATCCTCAACATCATTGCGGCCGTTCACGAGGTGGGCAGCTGGCTTATCCGCGTGAGTATGTTGCTGGTGATCATCCGGCGGCACCGGCCGCAGTCGGCGCTGGTGTGGCTGCTGGTGATCTTCTTTTCCCCGTGGGTGGGGCTGGCGCTCTACGCGTTTCTGGGGTCAAACCGGTTGCCGCAAAAGCGCGTCGACCAGCACAAGCGGTTTCTTGAGCGCATCGATGCCCTGCGCGGGCGGTTCAACGGAAGCCCCGGCATCACGCGGCCTCAACTCGAGCCGGCCTTCGCGTCGACGGTGCGCCTGGCCCAGCGGCTCGGCCACATGTCCGTGCTTGGCGGCAATCACGCCGAGATCCTCTGCGACAACGACGAATTCCTGGACCGCATCATCGCCGACATCGATGGCGCCACGCATCATGTGCACGCGCTGTATTACATCTACGGAGACGACGCGGCCGGGCGGCGTTTTGCGGACGCCCTCATCCGCGCCGAACGGCGCGGCGTCGCGTGCCGCCTCCTGGTCGATACCGTGGGGTCCTGGGGAATGCTCACGCGCATGGCGCCGGAACTTGCGCGGGCGGGGGTGGAGGTTTTCGAGGCCCTGCCCGTGGGCTTCTTCCGCAGGGGTATGGCGCGCTGGGATCTGCGAAACCACCGCAAGCTCGTGGTGATCGACGGCCAGATCGCGTTCACGGGGTCGCATAATATGATCGACCCTAGCTACGGCACCCGGACCCTGGAATGGCACGACCTGTCGGTGCGGCTGACCGGCCCCGTGGTGTCGCAACTCCAGGCCGTGTTCGTCGCGGACTGGTATTTCGAGACGGACGACCTGCTCGAGGACCCCGCCTTCTTCCCCGAAAACCCGGCCCGGGGCGGCATCGCGGCGCAGGTCATCCCGAGCGGACCCAATTACCCCACCGAAAACTACCAGCGCCTGGTCGTCGCGGCGCTTCACGGCGCGCAGAAACACGTGACGATCACCACGCCATATTTTGTGCCCGATGAGAGCCTCCTCAGCGCGCTCGAGACCGCGGCGCTTCGCGGGGTCGAGGTCAATCTCATCGTGCCGCAGGTGGCCGACCAGCTTGTCGTCGGCGCGGCCGCGCAGGCGTACTACGAAGAGTTGCTGAATTGGGGCGTCAATCTGTACCTGTACCAGCCGGCCCTGGTCCACGCCAAGACCATGGCCATTGACGATGCCGTGGCGTTCGTGGGGACCAGCAATTTCGATATCCGGTCGTTTTCGCTCAATTTCGAAATCAATATGGCGTTTTATTCGGCCGCATTTGCCGGCGAATTGCGGAAACGGCACGAAGGCTATATCGAAAACTCCGCCCGTCTCGCGCTGGACGCGTGGGATGCCCGCCCCGCATCCCACCGGATCGTGCAGAACCTCGCCAAGCTGTTCAGCCCGCTGCTGTAACGCCCCGCCCGGGGCCGCCCGGATCCTCCCGAAGGCCTCGAATCCGCGTGGCCGCGGGCGCCGGCCGCTTTTGACATGCCGGGCCGTGTTCAGTAGACTCCGGGTCAGTCTGTCGTGCCCGTTCCATCGGGCGGTCCCTGGCTGGAGAAGGTCCGGAGAGCCATGAGATTTCGCGCACCTGTGATGGTTTCGATGGTGTTGTTGGCGGGTCTGTGCAGTGCTGCCGGGGCGCAGGATGTCGATTTCCGGGAGGCGTTTCGGAACGGCCGGTGGCGGCTGGAAACGCAGGGGTTCGCCGCGCTGCATTCGGGAAAGACCGACCGGGAAGGCGACAAGTTCGCCACGGTCTCCGTGGAATACGAGATGCCCGTATCGAGCCATTTCACCTTCGGGCTGCGCGGGTATCCGTTGTTCGTGTACCTGCCGCACCGCACGTCCGACGACACCCTGTACGGCGTGGCGGGCGGGGTTACGGCCCGGTATTATTTTCAGGAGGAGACGCACCGGGGCTGGTTCGCGGAAGGCGGCGGGAGCGTCCTGTGGCATTCGCGGTATTTCCGCGAGAACGGGTCGCGGATCAATTTCATGCTGGAGGCCGGGCTGGGCTACCAGTTCGAGCGGGACTGGCACGCCACGTTCAAATTCACCCACATTTCGAATGCCAGCACGAACCACGACAACGCCGGCGTGAACGCGCTCGGTCTGGGCGTCGGCTACACCTTCTGATTCGGGTCCGCGGCTTGCCAACACACGTCAGGTCTGGGCGCGGATTTCGTTGACCAGTTCGAGCGCCCGGACGGAGAGTCCGCGGGTCTGATCCAGCACGAGTTTTCCGCGGCCGTGGCGGAGTTCCAGGCGCATGTGGGCGAGTTCGCGCGCGATCGGCAGGACTTTCAGGCCGAGTTCACGGGCGCGTTCGGTCTTGCCCAGGGAATGGAGGCGGCACAGGGCCCCGTCGCAGGCGCAGAGGGCGGCGCTGACCTCGATAATGCGGCTGCGGGCATCGCTGATCTCGGGATTCTCGTAGATGAGGTCGAGGAGACGGTCGCGCGCCCAATCCGTCAGCGAGAGTTTCTCGAGGGTGTCGCCCCCGCGGGGTTCTTCGAGGAATTCCTCGACGGGGCTCACATCGATGCTGTATTGCCGCGCGAGGCGCATGTTGATGGCGAGTTGCCGCCGGTCGTCTTCCATGAGCCGGTGGGCCACGACGTCGCGGAAGTGGCGGCAGGTATCGGGGGGTGCGATCAGAAACACGTGGGCCTGGCCGGGGAACATTTCCAGGTGGCGGTCGAGCGGCATGCGCTCCCAGTGGCGGTCCTGGATGAAATCCGAGAGGTCGTAGATCTCCAGGTGCTCGACAAAGTCCGGGTTGATGCTGAGGTTGATGGAGGCCATGCCCCGGATATCGTGGCTGACGAGAAAGAACAGGTTATAGCCGTC
>JAAYAQ010000242.1 GCA_012719295.1 Candidatus Hydrogenedentota bacterium
AAACCCGGGGCTGTTTTCTTTCGTCCCTGACGGGACTTACTCCTGGCGCGCCGCCGATCTCCCGGCTAAATCCCGGGCCATTCCAGGTCGCCCCTTCGGGGCTGCGCATCGCCGATCCCCCTTGTAATGTAGGGGCAGCCCCCCGTGGCTGTCCTCCGGTTGCAACGGGGACGCGCAGCCGCGCCGGGGCGGCGCTTGGAACATGTCCCCGTTCTGCTCGGACGTCTTCAAACTCTGAGATCTGCGTGCTCTCTGTGGCCAATCTCTTCCCGAACCGAACGGGGACACGTAGTCGCGCCGGGGCGGCGCTTGGAACATGTCCCCGCTCTTGTCCGGCGTCTTCAAATGCTGAGATCTGCGGCCAGTCTCATTCAAAAGAAGACCGCAGGCGCCGGATCGCCGGGTTATTTCTTGCAGCGCAGGCGTCTCTTCAGATTGGAGGACCCCGTTCCGGGTTCCCAAGAGTCCCATATTTCACGTCGTCCACAGGTGACCCGAACAGCGCGTGGTCCGGCTTACTCCGACTTTGCGTTGGCGGTGGGAAATCCTATAGCCTAGTCGGGCATGAGCTCAGCAGAATGAAGGGAGACGCTGGTATGAGATGTCACGGTGCTTTGATCGTATGCTGCGTGTTTGGACTTCTAGCCGTATTCGCCCCGGTGGCCGCGTACAGCGCGGTATTGCAGGTGGGGGCGTCAACCGTGAGCATCACGCCCGACAAGCCGGTGGCCCTGTGCGGACAGATGTCGACGCGCATCGCACGGGAAGTGCAGAGCGAACTGCTGGCAAACGCCCTCGCCATGGAATCGCGCGACGGCGACACGGTCCTCGATCAGGCAATCTTCGTGGCCTGCGATATTGTGTACGTACCCGAACACATCCGGGCGCGCGCGGTCGAACTCCTGGCGCCGCGCGTTCCCGGCTTCGACGTGAACAAGCTCATCATCAGCGCGACCCACACCCACACGGCGCCCGTGATGATCGAGGACATTTACGTCATCCCGGACGAAGACGTGATGCGCCCCACTGAATACTCCGAATTCTTCTCCGCGCGGATCGCCGATGTGGCCGAGGCGGCGTGGAAGGCCCGCAAGCCCGCGAAGGCCGGGTGGGGCATGGCAGATGCGCTCATCGGCTACAACCGTCGCTCCTTCTTCGAAGACGGCCACGGCCAGATGTACGGCGACATCAGCATCGATGCGTTTCGCGGAATCGAGGGTCCCGAAGATCATGCCGTGGAAGTGCTGTTTTTCTGGGACGACGACGACACCCTCATCGCGACGGCCGTGAATCTCGCCTGCACCGCCCAGGAAGTGGAAGGCCTCAGCGCGGTGAACGCCGACTTCTGGCATCCGGTCCGGGAAGGTCTGAAGGCGAAATACGGCGAGGCACTGGTCGTTCTCGGGTGGATCGGCGCGGCGGGGGATCAGTCGCCCCACATCCGGTACCGCGCCGCCGCCGAGGACCGCATGCGCGAGTTGCGCGGGCTGAGCCGCCTCGACGAGATTGCCCGGCGCATCATCCGCGCCTGGGAGGAGGCCTATGAGGGCGGACAAAAGGAGAAGTTCGCGGACCTGCCGCTGGTCCACGTGGTGAAATCGATCGAATTGCCCCAGCGTCTGGTCACGGAGCAGGAATACAAGGACATTCAGGCCGAGATCGCGGCCGCGTCCACCGAGCCCAAAGACTACCGCCGTGTGGTCTGGCTTCAGGAAGCACTGAGACGCTACGAGCGGCAGCAGGCGGGCGAAATCCCGCCGTATGTCATGGATCTGCACGTTCTTCGGCTCGGCGATGTGGCGATTGCCACCAACCACTTCGAGCTCTTCACCCAGTACGGCATCCAGATGAAGGCGAAGAGCAAGGCTTTGCACACCTTCGTGATTCAGCTCGCCGGGCCGGGCACCTACGTGCCCACGCCGTTTGCCGCCGCGGGTGGAGGCTACAGCGCCATCGTGCAGAGCAATACGGTGGGACCGGAAGGCGGCCAGAAGCTGGTCGACGAGACGGTCGCCGCTGTCAATGCCCTGTGGGCGGAGCAATAGCGGACGGGGACGGATCCGACAAGCTCGGATGCGGTTTGCGGCAAACCGCCTGCGTTCCGCGGTCAGACCATCAGGCGTTTTGTCAATCGCACAACGATCTTGCTCAGTTCACGCGCCCACACCACCGTGCTGGCGACCGCGATGCACACCAGCCAATCCTTGAAGCTCAGTGAGCACGTGGAGAAGGCGTTCTGCAGAAACGGGGTGTAGATGACAAGCACCTGCAGCCCTACCGAAAGGGCCAGCGCGCCCCACAGCCAGTTGTTCCGGAAAAACCCGTGGAACGCGCTGCGTTCGTCTGAACGCGCGTTAAACACGTTGAAGATCTGAAACATGACCAGGGTGGTGAACGCCATGGTCTGCGCGTAGCGCATGTCGCCGCGGCCGTCCACCAGACCGCCGGGCAGCGAGGCGTCGAGCACAAACAGCGTGCCCGCTGCGATCACCACGCCCGCCAGCACGATGGTGACCCACATGGCCGGCGTGATCACCCCTTCGCGGCGCGGCCGCGGTTTGCGGCGCATGACGTCCGGGTCGGGCGGATCAACGCCGAGCGCCAGCGCGGGAGCTCCGTCCGTCACCAGGTTGACCCAGAGGATCTGCGTGGCCAGCAGAGGCATCACCACGCCGTGTCCCTGAGCGCTCAACCCCATGGATTTCGCCAGGAGCACCCCGAAGAACATCGTCATGACCTCGCCGATGTTCGACGAGAGCAGGTACCGCAGGAATTTGCGGATGTTGTCGAAGATGGCCCGGCCTTCTTCAACCGCCGCGACGATCGTCGCGAAATTATCGTCCGTCAGCACCACGTCCGCCGCCTCGCGGGAGACGTCGGTGCCGGTGATTCCCATGGCGACCCCGATGTCGGCCGCCTTGAGCGCCGGGGCGTCGTTCACGCCGTCGCCGGTCATGGCCACCGTCGCGCCGTTCTTCTGCAGCGCTCTCACAATGCCCAGCTTGTGTTCCGGATCCACGCGCGCATAAACAAACACCTCGCGGACCGTCTCCGCCAGCGCGTCTTCCGGCATCTTCGCCAGTTCCGCGCCGGTGACCGCCCGGCCCCTGGGCGCGATCCCCAATTCCTCGGCAATGACCGCGGCCGTCGTGGGGTGATCGCCCGTGATCATCATGGGGCGGATGCCGGCGCTGCGGGCCCGCTCCACCGCGGGCTTCGCTTCCGCACGCGGCGGATCGATCATCCCGATCAGACCCAGGAATACGAGTTCACGTTCCAGCGTTTCACTGGCGTCCTCGTGTTCGAGCGCGTCGGCGGGCAATTCCCGCACGGCCACGCCCAGCGTGCGCAATGCCTGCCGCGCAAGTTCGTCATTGGTGGCCGCGAGCTCCTGCCGGCGCTGTCCGGTCAACGGTCTGGCTTCTCCGCCAACCTGCTCCAGCGTGCAGCGGGACAACAGGATGTCCGGGGCGCCCTTCGTAAACACCAGCAGCCGTTCGGGACGCTCGGTATCGGTGTGAACGGTCGTCATCAGCTTGCGCTCGGACGAAAACGGCACCTCCCCGATCCGCTCAAACCGCGCGTCCAGCGTCTCGTCGGGCAGACCGGCCTTTCGCGCCGCTACGACCAGTGCGCCTTCCGTCGGGTCGCCCTGGACCGTCCAGCGGCCGTCTTTCTGCTGGAGCACGGCATTATTGGCGCGGTCGGCGGCAATCAAGGCGTGCTCCACCTCCGTGCGGAGAACGCCTTCCTGAAGCGCGTCGCCGTTTACATGAACCTTGCCTTCGGGCGCGTACCCTGTGCCCTCGAGATCTACCCGCCCGCTCGCCGTGACCACCGTCCGCACCGTCATCTCGTTCTTTGTCAGGGTGCCGGTCTTGTCGGAGGCAATGATGGTGGCCGACCCCAGCGTTTCGACGGCCGCAAGATGGCGCACAATGGCGTTGCGCCCGGCCATGCGCTGCACTCCCAGCGCGAGTACCGTCGTGACCACCGCGGGCAGGCCCTCCGGCACCGCCGCAACGGCCAGGGCCACGCCCAGGATGAGCGCCTCAAACAGCGCCGCCAGGCCCCGGAGGTTCTCGACGAAGATCAACGTGGCGATCATCACGATCGCTATGATGACGACAATGATCCCGAGGAACTTGCCCACCCGGTCCAGTTCCACCTGGAGCGGCGTGGTCTCTTTAGGGGCCTGTCGCAACATGCCGGCAATGCGCCCGAGCTCGGTCTGCATGCCCGTCGCTACCACTACCGCCCGCCCGCGGCCATACGTCGCGGCCGTCCCGCTGAAAAGCATGTTGGCGCGGTCGCCCAGCTGCGCTTCGTCCTTCATCGGGGCCGTCTCTTTGGACACCGGCAGGCTTTCGCCGGTAAGCGCGGCCTCGGCCGTCTGCAGCGCGGTACAATGGATCAATCGCGCGTCGGCCGGTATCCCGTCGCCTTCCTCAATCAGGATGAGGTCGCCGGGCACCAGTTCCGGCGCGGGAATCCGCCGCCGCTCGCCGTCGCGCATAACGGTGGCCATCTCCGAGACCATCTGCCGCAGCGCCGCCACCGCCGATTCCGCGCGCGCTTCCTGAATGTAGCCGAGAAAGGCGTTGAGCAGCACAATGGCGAAAATGACGATGCCCTCATAGGGAAGCGCCGAGTCCCGTTCTACAAGCCACAACACTACCGAGATTGCCGTGGCTATCAACAGCAGAATGACCAGGACATCCTTGAACTGCGCGAGAAACTTCTTCCACGCAGGCACGGGATCTTCCGAGGCCAGCTCGTTCCGGCCGTACTTGGCGAGCCGCGCCGTGGCCTCGGCCTGGCTCAAGCCCCGTTGCGCGTCGGTGGCCAGGGTCGCGAGAACTTCATCAATCGTCTGGCGGTATGCGGGCGCGGGCTCCTGCCCGCCGGCAATGCTGCTCACACTTCAATCCTTTCGGGTCCGTGGGCCCGGCGACGCCGCTTCCCTGGGGCGGGATCAGGCGGCGGCAGGGGCCATTCCCGCCGGGAAGGCGAAGACTGTCCTGAAGTGCCTGGCCTGAGGAATCCGTTTCGAACGGGGGCCGCCGGGCCGTAAGTTGCGGTCAATGGGAACATGCCAGTTTATCACAAAGAACCATCCAGACGCCTCAACCCGGCCGGGTATGTCCGCCCTGGGCCCGGGAGGGGGATGCGGCACGCTGCTATCTGTCAATCAACGTGGTAGGATGGACCGCACGACGAAAAGGAGCGTCCAGCCGTGAAACATGGTTTCTCGATATGCGGTGTTCTTCTGGGACTGGCAAGCGCCCTGGCACATGCGGACGCGGGACCGGGCGAAATGTACGAAATGCGGCGCTGGGTGGACGCCAAGTTTCAGAACGCGGCTCCGGCCGAATCGTCCGGCGGCATCGTTATTCTCGAACAGTTTGACCACGTCTGGCAGAACTGCCGCGTTGACCGGCCTCTCATGCTGGGTACGCGCGCGTACCGTCGCGGTCTGTTTACCCATGCCCCGAGCGATCTGCTGGTACAACTGCCTGCCCCGGGTAAGACCTTGACCGCCCGGGCGGGCGTGGATACCAACAGCCAGACTCAGGGGGGCGGGGGAAGTGTCGTCTTTGCGGTGGGTCTGGGCGAGGGCCGGGACCTGTTCACATCGCCCGTGCTGCACGAAGGCATGCCTGCACTGCCGGTTTCCGTCGATCTCGAGGGCGCAACCGAGTTCCACCTCCGCGTGAGCGACGCGGGCGACGGAATAGCCTGTGACCAGGCCGTCTGGGCCGACGCCAGGGTGATGCTGTCCAGCGGAGAGGAAGTCTGGCTGGGCGCTCTGCCCATCATCGAGGGGCAAGACCCGCCCGAATGCACCCCCGTTCCGCCCTTCTCCTTTAACTACGGCGAGCGGTCCTTTCCGGAGGCGTTGGCGGAGTTCGTCACGGACGCTACCTGGGTTCAACTGGATGACGCCCGGCGCCGGCACGAACTGCATTACCGCCATCCGGATACCGGTCTTGAAGTCCGGTGCGTCGCCGTCGAATACCTCGACTTTCCCATCGTTGAATGGACCCTGTACTTTAAGAATGCCGGCGCCGTGGATACCCCAATCCTCGCCGATATCCTCGCGCTGGATACCGCATTCGAACGCCTCCCCGACGACCTCTATGCCCGGTTCGCGCGGCCGTCCGAGTTCGTTCTTCACCACCATACGGGCAGCATCTGTGCGCCAAACGATTACGAACCTCGCAGCACCGTCCTGCCGGCCGGCCAGGTCACACCGCTCGCGTCCACCGGCGGGCGCGGCAGCAACGGCGAATTCCCCTACTTCACTATCGAGTGGCCCGGCGAGGGCGTCATGGCCGTGGTCGGATGGCCCGGGCAATGGTGTGCGACGTTTTCTCGCGATCTGGCGACCGGCCTGCGCATCGCCGCCGGTCAGGAACAGACGCATTTCACGCTTCACCCCGGCGAGGAAGTGCGCACACCGCTCATTGTTCTGCAGTTCTGGAAGGGCGATCGCGTCGATGCGCAGAACACCTGGCGGCGGTGGATGATTGCCCATAACGTCCCGCGACCCGGCGGCCAGCTGTGCCCCATGCATCTGGCGGGCTGTTCGTCGCACTTCTTCGGGGAAATGGTCACGGCCGACGAAGCCAGCCAGATTCAATTCATCGACCGGTACCTCGAAGAGCGAATCCCCCTCGATTACTGGTGGATGGACGCCGGCTGGTATGTCAACGCCTCAGGGTGGCCCAACACCGGCACGTGGGAGGTCGACACGAACCGCTTCCCCCGGGGATTGCGGGCCATCACGGATCACGCGCACGCGCGGGGCCTCAAGACCATCCTGTGGTTCGAGCCCGAACGGGTGACTCCCGGCACGTGGCTCTACGACACCCATCCGGAGTGGCTGCTCGGCGAAGACGGCGGACAGAAACTCCTCGATCTCGGCAACCCCGACGCGTGGCGGTGGCTTGTGGACCATACCGATGCCCTTTTGACCAGCCAGGGCATCGATCTCTACCGGCAGGATTTCAACATGGATCCGCTGACCTATTGGCGCAACGCGGACGCCCCCGACCGTCAAGGCATCACCGAGATCCGGCACGTCACGGGTTATCTTGCCTTCTGGGACGAACTCCTGCGGCGCCGGCCCGGATTGCGCATAGACACCTGTGCCAGCGGCGGCCGCCGCAACGATCTCGAGACGCTTCGCCGCGCCGTCCCTCTGTGGCGCAGCGACTACATCCTCGAACCCACCGGCACGCAAGGCTGCACGTACGGCATCTCCTCCTGGATCCCCTTTCATGGCACCGGTGTCAAGGAGGCCGATCCCTACCGGTTCCGCAGTATGATGACGCCCTATCCAAACTGCCTGTGGGATGCCCGCCGAACCGACCTCGACTACCATGAATTTCGCCGCTTGACGGCGCAGTGGATTGCGGTTGCGCCAAACTACGCGGGGGATTTCTATCCCCTCACGCCGTACAGCCTCGCAAACGATGTGTGGATGGCCTGGCAGTTCGACCGGCCCGAAACCGGGGAGGGCATGGTCCAGATCTTTCGGCGCGACGCATGCATCTTTCGTGCCGCGGACCTGGTGTTGCGGGGGCTCGATCCGGACGCCCGCTACCGCATCACCAACCTCGACGAGCCCGCCGCCGTGTTCGAGATGACCGGGGCCAACCTGCTCGAACACGGCCTTCCCGTCGAAATCTCCGCGTCCCCCGGCGCGCTCGTCTTTACGTACCAACGCGTCGAACCGGAGCCGGCGATCACGTCCCACTGATTTCGCGCGGCGCCTGTTCCAGCCGCAGCCAGCCCATCCGGGCGGGATTGTCGGCGCCATACCCCAACCGCGGCATCACGGTAACCTCGGAGGGCGGCGCCCAGCTGACCAGCGTCTGGCGTGTATTGTCGCGGGACAGCCCGGAAATCTCCACGTTGATCCGCATGGGCCGGGGGGGCGTCGCTTCGCCGCGGAAGGCCTCCATCGGAATGCGCAGCCGGAACGTCTGCCGGCCCTCACGGTTTTCGACGGCGAGGTCCCACGGCGTATCGGGCGCCAGC
Source organism: Candidatus Hydrogenedentota bacterium (assembly GCA_012719295.1). Lineage (GTDB taxonomy): Bacteria > Hydrogenedentota > Hydrogenedentia > Hydrogenedentales > SLHB01 > UBA2224. Next base: position 8,047 of record JAAYAQ010000242.1, read on the forward strand.
CAGCCCAGCCGGGCGGTCTGCTTTCCGTTCACGTCGCCGCGAAACGTGCGGCGCGGGTAGATGTGGGTCGGCTCGATGGCCACGGCGATGGCGACCGGACGCCACTGCTCCGACGGGAGGCAGTCGGCGCTGATGTAGAGAAAATCGCCATCATGCGCGGCCTGCCACGTCCACGCGAGCCCTTC
>JAAYAQ010000039.1 GCA_012719295.1 Candidatus Hydrogenedentota bacterium
CAGACCTCCTGGCAGAGGTCGCACCCGAATACCCAGTCATCAAATGCGGATCGCAGCGCATTGGGGATTTCGCCGCGGTTTTCGATGGTGTGGTAAGAGATGCACAGGCGTGAGTCCACGACGCCGGGCTCGACAATGGCGTTGGTGGGGCAGGCGTCGAGACAGCGGGTGCACGTGCCGCAGAAGTCGGGTATGGGCGGGTCCGGGGGCAAAGGAAGGGTGGTCAGAATCGTGCCGAGAAAGAACCACGACCCCAGGTCGCGGCGCAGCACCAGGCTGTTCTTTCCGATCCAGCCCAGTCCGGCCCGCGCCGCCCAGAATTTCTCAAGCACCGGGCCGCTGTCGATGCAGCAATAGCTCGCCCCGGTGTCCTGCAGCGAATCCATGTGCGCGGCAAGCGCGCGCAACGGTTTTCGCAATACGCGGTGATAGTCGCGGCCCCAGGCATACCGCGACACCCTGCCCGTGTCCGGCGGCTTGGGGGGGCGGGGCGCGCAGTAATTGCGCGCCACGACCACCACGGAGCGCGCGCCGGGGAGTTTCAGGCGCACGTCCTGGCGCACCGATTTCGTGCGTGCCATCCAGTCCATGCCCGCGTGAAACCCGCTGGTGAGCCACGTGCCCAGACGGTCTTCCGGATCCACCGGCTCGACGGCCGCTACGGCGCACGCGTCGAACCCAAGCTCCGCCGCACGGGCCTTGATCGATGCGCTGTGGCGCGCGCTGTCCAGGGGGGGCGCCATGGGCTTATCGAAGGTTGACACGGCTGCCGTATTGCTCGATCAGCCGCGCGTTCCACTCGTCGCCGCCGGGAAGGTTTGCGGTCTTGAAGACGGGCGGCTCGATGCCCGCGTTTGCATAGGCGCAACACACCAGGTAGACGATCTGTTCCATGATGGCAATGCCCACGAAACTTGACGTGGCCGCGGTCATGCGTTCGGTTCCGGGCACCCGCAGCGCGGCGTCCCCCGCGGAGCCGCAATTGTCGATGACCACGTCGCAGATCTCGTAAAGCTTCTGTTTCTGACCCGCCCCCAATGATGCCGCCCGGGACTGGTTAAGCGATGTGAGCGCGACCGTCTTAAGCCCCAGTTCCCGGGCGTAGAGGGCCATCTCCACGGGAACGGCATTCTTGCCGCTGTTGGAGACGATGGTCAGGACCTCGCCCGGGCGCGGGCCCGCCTTGTCGAGAATGATTTTCGCGAGTCCGGGTGTGCGTTCGAGCTTCGTGCTCGTGGCGGGCCCTTCGTGCTGCATCAGTGCCGGAAACAGGATCGCATTCACCGGCGCCAGGCCCCCCGCGCGGTAATACACTTCCTCGCCGAGGAAGTGGGAATGTCCCGTCCCGAACACATGCCACACCCCGCCGCGCATGAGGCTTTCGGCAATCATGGCGGCGGCTTCCCGAATGACGGCGGCCTGGGTCTGCTCCACCTCGTCCAGCAATGCGCGGCCCACCTGGAAAAACTCAAGCATCACGATCTCCTTTGCGCGGCAGTCGAAACCCCATGAGCCTACCGTCCCACCGTCTCCGGCGCAAACGGGTGCGGTAGCGCGGCGATGCGCGTCAGCCAGTCGCGGTATTCGTCCAGGGAGAACGGGGGAGCGCCGGCGATGTAATGGTTGCCGAACGCCTCGCCGCCCGTCTCCCAGCGCAGAAGATACAGCCGGCGGTCGCTGGCATACGTGCGAATGCGGCCCACCTGCCAGTTTTGCGACGCCGGGATCGCCGTTTCGCCCGCGCACAGCACTTCGCCCCCCGGAACGGCGACCTCGAAACGCACCACGGCATCCTGCAGGGTGTCGTTCGCCGCGATGACGGGCAGGTACTTGTCGTCTCCGGGCTCGCCGAGCATCAGGCACACCGGCCGCTGCACTCGCCGGATATACCAGTAGGCCAGCTTCTTTCCAAAATAGTAGTCCACGACCGCGTCGGAAAACTGGGGCCACCCGTCAATCAGGTTCCACCACAGAATCCCGCTGGTCCGCCACTTGCGCTGGCGCGTGGACTCGATGAAGTACTTCTTCGCCTCGGCCTGCACGATCTGGCTGGCCAGGGCAAATGTCTCGAGGGTGTCGGGCACGTCGCCGAAAAACTCGCGGATCTGGTTTGCCATGAGCGTGATCCGGTTGCGGTCGGCCGCGTTGTGGCGCAGGTGCGACACGTCGTGGATCCGCCACTGCTCGTTGTCCTGCCAGGGCCAGCGGGCGTCTTCCGCGATGAAACGCTCGATCGACCCGGCATTGGGGCAGCCGTGGTATCCGATCTCGCCGATGAACGCCGCCGTGTGCCGGGTATAATACGGGCTCTTGAAATACCCCCGCGGCCCCCAGAGGTGCTGTTCGGGAAGCTCGCCCGCCGCTTCCGGCGCGCGATACGGCGAACTGGG
>JAAYAQ010000243.1 GCA_012719295.1 Candidatus Hydrogenedentota bacterium
GAATCTACGCAAGCCCTTGATAATCATTGGTGGAGCTGAGGGGGATCGAACCCCTGACCTCTGCATTGCGAACGCAGCGCTCTCCCAGCTGAGCTACAGCCCCGTGAGGTTGTTCAACAGGTGTGCCTGGCGTCACGCCAGGCGGGGCAAAGCGTAGCAAATTGGCTGAGGACAAGTCAAGCACACGATTGCTTCACGATTGCTTCCGTTTGAGGGAGAACGCGCCCCGGCGGCGTGACAGGGGCGTTGTGCGGCGGTGTTTTGACTGGCGCCGGGCGGTTCTGCCATCGTTGCGGGGAAATGGGTAGTAACGGCACGGCGCGTCGCCGTGTCGCTCACGGATCAAGCAGGAGCGGAACCATGACCTTTGACAGCCGCCGTTACGAGAAACTGGACTACCGGCGTTGTGGCAACAGCGGTTTGCTGTTGCCGCCGGTTTCGTTGGGTATGTGGCACAATTTTGGCACGCGGGCCGACCACGACGCGTGCCGGGCGATGATGCGCACGGCGTTCGACCTGGGCGTGACCCATTTCGATCTGGCCAATAATTACGGTCCTGAACCGGGCAGCGCGGAAGAGCGGACCGGACGCATCCTGCGCGAGGATTTTGCCGGGCACCGCGACGAGCTGATCATCTCGACGAAGGCGGGGTACCGGATGTGGCCGGGGCCGTATGGCGAATGGGGCAGCAAGAAGTACCTGGTCGCGAGTCTGGACCAGTCGCTGAAGCGGCTGGGCCTTGAGTATGTGGACATCTTCTATTCGCACCGTCCGGATCCGTTGACGCCGCTGGAGGAGACCCTGGGCGCGCTCGACCTGATCGTGAAGCAGGGCAAGGCCCTGTATGCGGGCGTCAGCAGCTACCGGGGCGCGTTTTTCGTCCAGGCGGTCGAGACGGTGCGCCGGCATGACTGGGCGCCGATCACCATCCATCAACCCTGCTACAACATGATGCACCGCTGGATTGAATCCGATCTGCTGGAGTATACGGCGCAGTATGGCGCGGGGGTGATCGTGTTCAGTCCGCTTGCCCAGGGGCTGCTGACGAACAAATACCTGGATCCCGCGAATCCGGTTCCGGAAGCCTCGCGCGCGGCGGACCCGGACGGGTTCCTGCGCCGGGAAGCCGTCACCGAAGAGGTGGTGTCGCGGGTGCGGCAGCTCGCGGAACTGGCCAATGCGCGCGGCCAGAGCGTGGCGCAGCTCGCCATTGCGTGGGTCCTGCGCGATCCGCGGGTCACCAGCGCGCTGATCGGCGCGCGCACGCCGGAACAGGTGAAGGACTGTGTGGGCGCGCTGGACAACCTGGTCTTCACGGACGAGGAACTGGCGACCATTGACAGGCTGTTTCCCGCGGACTGAGCGACCGTCAGCCAACCGCGCCGCGGGCCCGGGACCGGCGAGTTCGAAGTGAGCGGCACGCGACGTATGCGCCGGCGAGGAGGGCGGCCGTCGAGACCGCCAATCCGATGCGCAGGCTCAACGGGAAGTAGGTGTATTCGACCGTGTGCCGGCCCGCCGGCACGAGCACCCCGCGAAAGGCGTAGTACGCCGGGAACAACTCCCCCGCCTTCCCGTCAATCGTCACTTCCCAGCCGGGGTAATAGGCGTCGGAGAGCACGAGGGCGCAGGGATACGCGGCGTCGACCTCGACCACCACGCGCGTGGGTTCTCTCAGGGTCAGGGTGGCCTGTCCCGGCGGTGCGCCATCGGGCGGAGGGGGCGGGGCATCGGGTCCCTGCTCGGTGACGACGGTTTTTGCGGGATCGAATCCGGGGTCGCGCATCGTTTTGAACAACGCGTCGAGGTCGGGAATGACTTCTATCCGGGGCACGAGAAACGCGCGGGGAAACGCGCGGGTATTCTCGTAGATCTCCATGCCGTCGATGGCATCGAGCTGTTTCAGGTACGGGCGCTCGCTGAATTCGAGCGCGGGGCCGTATTGGGGGTAGTTCAGATAATACTGGATGGCGCAGGCCGGTTCCATGGCATCCCATATGGCAGCGCCCATCTCGAACTGGAACCGCTGAATGCGTTCGGGATAGAGCCCGTCGTAGCCCAGCCATTCCTCGATGCCGTAGTTGGCGACGGCGCCGCGCGGGACATATCCTTCCGCCACGCCAATCCGGCACGGCTGTTCGAAGGATTTCAGGCGTTGGAGCAGCGCGGTTTCCGGGTAGGCCTGTTCGGGCGGCAGCGTCGGCCGAAGTCCGCGGGTGGCGTACAGGACATCGCCCGCGGCGAGCAGGGTCAGGCACAGCAGCGCGATTCGGGAGCGTTGGCGGAGACAGGAAAAGGCGCAGATGCCGAGGGCTAGGGCGGCCAGCCCGGCCGCGTGCCAGGATTCCCGGACCACGTAGTCCCACATGCCTTTCATTTCCAGGAAGCGCCGGTCGAACCGGAGCAGGAGCAGGACGACCACGGCGCCGATGAGCCATGGCGGCAATGCCCAGAGGAGCTCGCGCAGGCGGCGCGCCCGTGAGAACCAGCGTTCAAACCCCATGGTGGCGATGAGGGGGAAGGCAAACACGGCGAAACATGCATGGTACCACTCGCGCAGGGCATTCATGACGGGCAGCCGGTGAACAAACTGGAGGTATGGAAAGTAGAAGCTCAGGAGCAGGCCGAAGGCGGCGGGTATCGCCAGCGCCACGGCGCTATTGCGCCGGTTGCGGTCCTTTTCGCCGCCGTTTCCGCGCGCGAACATGAACATGACGCCCGCCCAGACCGCCATGCCGGGATATAGCGAGCCGATGAGGTTGGAGGTGCTGTTGTTGGCGGCGAGGAAGTTGCCTTCGGCGCCCGTGCCGAAAAAGCGCGGGACCCAGAACGCCGCGGCCATGCCCGGGACATAGGTTTCCGCGCCCTCGGCTTCCTTGCGGATGAATTCGCTGGTGCTGTGCAGCAGGTACTCGAAGAACGGGAGGAGGAGCGCGGCGCATACGGCGAACACCATGAGCCAGGCCAGCGCGCACACGGCGATCGGGGCCGCCAGGCGCCTGCCCGTGCGGCGCTGCTGAATGAGGCGGACGAGGAAGTAGCCCCCGAGCCCGAGGCCGAACGTGAACGCCGTTTCGGGATGTCCGGCAAGCAGGAGCAGCGTTCCCGAGAAGGCCACGGTGCACCAGCCCCGCCGGTACTGAGCGCGCAACACGAATTCGAGCCCGGCAAACAGGGGCGGCACCCAGATCGCAACATCGGTCAGCAGCCAGTAGCACCAGATCAGGTTGTAGCTCCCGAGCATCCACGCGAGCGAGAAGAATCGGGCGAGTGCCGGGGTGAACGCGAGCAGACGTGCGCTCAGGTAGCCCACCATCCCGCAGAGGAAGAGCTTGAGCAGCACGCAGGCGGTCAGCGCCCAGTCGAGCGGCAGGACCAGTTGGAGCAGACACACGGGATAGAACACGGCGCTCTGCACGTTCGCCAGCAACGGCAGGCCGGCGAGCTGGAGATGATTCCACAGGGGCCACTCGCCTTTTCGGAGCGCCTGCTGGGTAAGAAGGAGGTTGGGGCGCGTGAAGAAGACGTGGTCAGAGATCAGCGTGTTCTGCGTCGAATCCCAGCTCTCGGGCGCGTACGCGTTCCAATGGGGCACCGCGAAGAGGATGTCCGCCGGGGAGATAAGTTCGCCTCGCAGGAACGTTCCGGGAAAGAGCACGACCAGCAGCGCAATCAGGATCGCGCCGTGAAACAGGCATTCGCGCAGAGTCACGCGGTTTTCGTTTGTGGTTCTCATGGAGCGCTGCGAACCGCGGCACAGCCGGAGGGGCCGTTGGGCGCGCCGCCCTTTGTTCGGTGTCACCCGGGTACCGGAGGCTAATTATTGTGAATCCCCACGGCGTCTTCAACCTCGTTGAGCAGCTCGTGCAGGGCAAACGGCTTGGACAGGCAGGCGCGGGCGCCCCGCTCGAGAGCCGACTGGGCGGTGCGGGGATTGCTGTCGGCCGTCATCACAATGACCGGCACCCCGGGCCGGATGTTGTGGATCTCGGTGAGCATGTTCGGCCCGTGGACGTCGCGCAGCTCGAAATCGAGCAGGACCACGTCAAACAGGGTTGCGGCGACGGCCTGCATGGCGCGGACGGCGTCCTGGGCCGCAATCACGGTGAATCCCCGGTTCCGCAACGTTTCCTTGAGCACTTCGCGCGTAGTCTCGTTTTCGTCGATGAGCAGCAGCGAAGGCAGGGGCGGCGCCCCGGGTTCCTCGAACGGCGGGGTTTTCGCGGCGGCCGGGGCCGTTTTGGGAGGCGCCTCGGGAGGGCGCGGCGGTTTTTGCGGCGGTTTTTCCGCGGCAGTGACTCCCTCGCGGAGGAGCTCCGTTCCCTCCGTGCGCCCGATGGTCATGCCCGGCGCGGGGGACGGCGCCGCGACGGCGGGCTCCCGTTCCACGGGCAACGTGATCTCGAAGGCCGCTCCGGGTTTGTCGGGATTGAGCAGCCGGACCTCTCCCCCATGCTTTCGCACCACGGCCCGGCAGACGGCCAGTCCCAGTCCGGTGCCGGCCAGACTCTCCCGGAGACAGACGAAGGGCTCGAAAATGGTTTCCGCATGCTTTGCGGGAATGCCCGGCCCGGTATCCTGGACTACGATGCGAACGCGCGTCCGGTCGGGGCTGGAGGCGGTCTTCAGGAGCAGTTGTCCGCCGGTCTGGGCCATGGCCTGTTCGGCATTCACCACGAGATTGAGCAGGGCATGTTCGACCTGATGTTTGTCGACGTTCACCCGGGGCAGGCCGTCCTCGTAGTCTTCGACGATGGCAATGCCCTTGGCCTCGAGGCGGTCCGAGACCGTGGTTACCAGCCGGTGGAGGATATAGTTGAGCACCGTGGGGGCCGGGGCGGGCAGACCGGGACGTGCAAACGCCATCAAATCGTTCACGAGCTTGGTGAGCGCCCGGTTCTGCTCCAGAATGGACTCGACCGCGCTGGTTTCTTCCGGACTGCGCGTCCGCCGGAGCAGCAGGTGGGCCTGGCCGGCGATGATGTTGAGCGGGCGCTGCAGGGCATGGGAGGCGCCGACCGCGAATTCAGCGAGGTCGTCCTGTTTCGCCGGGCCGCGGGCGCCGGCATTGCGGGAGAGGGCTTCGGTGAGTTCCTCGCTCAGTTCGCGAAGCTCGCCGTAGGCATGATGCCGGGCGAGGACGGCGCCGCAGGCGCCCGCAAACGCCATCAGCTTGAATCCGTCCCAGGAGTGGTTCTCGATCTTCTGCGAATCGGTTTCGAACATGATCTGGCCGCGCGTGACGCCGTCGGCCACCATGGGAAGCATGAGGATGCCGTCGTGGAGTTCGGGTTCAGTCCGTTCGGCGCCGCGCCATCCGTTTTCACCCATGCCGATGCCGAGCTCATCGAGCGCCTCCAGCGCCAGGATCTCGACCTCATCCAATTCCTGCTGTGTGGACGGAGACAGCGGGATCCGGAACGGTTGCGGGGGGGCGTCGGGTTTGTCCCAGGTCATGCCGGCGAGGTGGCGGTTTCCTTCGTCGAACGCGCAGCACATGCCGGGCGCCGCATTGAGGCCCTCCCGGACGGTCGTGACGATGAGCGCAAGGACTTCGTCCAGGGACTGGGAAGGCCGGAGGCTCGTGTTGAGCCGGTTCAAGGCCTGGAGCCATTTCAATTCCTTCTTGAGAGAGAGGGATTCCGCACTGTCGTTGAGGCGCGGCAGGGTCACGTTGGATGCGGCTTTCTGAAGTTCCCGGAACGCGGTGGCGTCGCCGCGGGCGCCGGATTCGAGCAGGGCGAGGCGTTGACTCATGGCGGCCCCGGTCTGCTCGCGCAGCGATTCGATATCCGCATAATCCAGCCCGAGCCGGGCGGCATGGGCGCGCAGGTCTTCGTGGAACGCGGCGGAAGGGTTGTCCGCGCCGCTGAGAATCCAGTTGCTCATGGCGTTGGCAAAACCGACGACCGCGACGAGATGGACGATGGGCCGGTCGCCGAGCAGGGTGCCCGGGGGCAGATGGTGGAACCAGATGGCCTGGCTCAATTGCCGGGGGAGCGCCCAGCGTTCCGCCATCCATTTGCCCACGAGGGCATGGTCGACATCGAAGGCGTTCCGTTCGAGACGGTCCATTCCGGCGGGTTGTCTGGATTCCAGGAAGGCGCAGTACTCCTCCGGCATGGCCGCGACAAGGGCCAGGCGTCCAATGTCATGGAGCAGGCCGGCCACATAGGCCTCGTCGGCGGGGACCAGCCGGGTGTGGGAAGCGGTTTTCGCGGCACAGGTGGCGCAGGCCAGGGCGTGGTGCAGATGACGTTCGAGGTGGGGCTGGCACGATTGGAGCGGCAGGCTGGTCAGGGTGACGCCCAGAACGGCGCGGCGGAGCCCTTCCAGCCCCACGGTTTCCACGGCCTCCCGGAGCAGGACGGTTTCGGAGGCCGCGTGGTCCGCGCCGGACGCGTTGGCCATCCGCAACAGACAACTCGCCAGGGCCGGATCGGTCGCGAAGAGGGCGCCGGCGGTGTCCATGTCGGGAGAGGCGTCAAACAGCACGGACAAGGCCCGCCCCGCGACCTTCATGGTGGCCGGCAGATGGTCGATGCCCGCAATGAGGTGTCTTAACTCGGATTTACCCATGCTATCAGCGCCCCCGGTGCAGATGATAGCATGAAGTGCACGAGGAGACCAGTCCAGGCCGCCAGATGGGCTCGGGCGGGGCGGTCTAATTCGCGCTTCTGTGCGGAGCGCGCATGCGGCGGACAAGCAACCCGGCCAGACCCAGGAGAAACCCTACGCAGAGGCAGAAGATGCCGCCCAGGTACATCCCGACGGCCAGTTGGCCCACGCGCAGGTTCCAACCGATAAAAGCGCAGCAACTGCCGATGACGCCGAGGGCGATGCCCGTGACCAGAAAATCAATGCGGCCATCACTGGAAGGGGCCGATTGCGGCAGGACATCACCCCCGGCGCCGCCGGGTTCGGTGAGTAAGTCGGAACGGCGGTCCATAGACTCCAAAACCGCAATCCGGACCCGGTAGTCCACCCAGGTGCGCACGAGATAGCGCAGGGCGGCCCACAGGAGCAGGGCCACCACAGCCAGAGGAACTACCACGATGAGAAGGTCTACCATTCGCTGTCCTTTCTCGCAGTTTTGACGCCGTGGCCAGGCCGAGGGTTTCAACGGAATCCGGAAAGGCTGCAGGATTCAGGGTTCAGCGGGTATCCCGAATCGCCGGCTGACGTGATGAGCCGTCTGGAGGCGATCGCCGCTGCCTGGTATGGCGGCGGGCCTGCGGTGCTCCGGATGGCAGAAGGCTCTTTTGTCTTACCCCATGGATGAGCCGACAAGGGCTCCAACGCCCGACAGCGCAAGCGTTTGAACAGTCCGCCTGCGCGCTGGGCGATTGTGGGCGGCCCCCGCGCCCCCTGCCGTGCGGCCCAAACGAAACCCGGGGGCGTTCCGGGATGTCTAAGAGGACGTGATGAAAGTGGTTATCAAGAGTATTCTTCTGGCGGGCGGCATAGCCGTGGTGACCCTCTTCTTTGCCACCCGTGTTGTGGCCCCGAACCTCCCGCGGGTGGTGGGGCGTCCCGCCGTCGAGCAGGCCCGCAGTTTCTCGTGGCCGGCCTGTGAGCGGTTTGTGCTGGAGAATCATGACGGCGCGGTGCGCGTATGGTCCCACAGCGCACGGGAAATCGCGATGAAGGCACAGGTCCGGGTGTATGTGACGGAACGGGCCGACACCCCGGTGGCGATGACCTACGCGGAGTCGCTGTTTTCCGTGACCTCCGATGATCGCGAAGTCAAGGTCGTGACGGAACCGGGCGAACGGCCCGATCGGCTGGAGGTCCGGGTGGACTACGAGGTGTTTGTTCCCCAGGGCACGGATGTTGACGTCGTGAGCGCCAACGGCAACGTGTATGTGGCGTCGGGCTGTGGCCGGGTGGAGGTGCAGGGCCGGAACGCGGACATTCTGGTCAACAAACCGGGCGGTCTGGTGACCGCGAAGACGACCAACGGCCGGATCAACGTTGCCGACGCGCCGGAAGGCGCCCGGCTGGAGACCGTGAACGGCAATATTTACGCCCATGTGTCGGGCGGTACGGTGAACGCCGGGACGACCAACGGCTCGATTGTCGCGCATGTGTTGAACGGCGCGGTGGCCGGGGCGGAATTGAAGAGCATGAACGGGGGGATTACAGTGGTGCTGGACGAGCAGTTTTCCGGCATTGTGGACGCGCGGACGACCCACGGCGGGATCCGTTCCGATTTCGCGCTTGATATCTCCTCGGGCGTACAGCGCCGGCACCACCTTCGCGGAGACCTTGGCTCGGGACATGCCCCGCTTACCTTGCAGACGCTTAACGGCAACATCTGGCTGGCGAGGGGCAGGTGATGACGACGGCAGCAACAGCGGCAGCAGGATACTGGCCCGGCATGGATTCTATGCGCGCCACAGAGCAGTCCGACGAGGCGCTGGTCGAACGCACCCGCAAGGGCGACACCGAAGCGTTCTCGGAACTGGCCCGGCGCCACGGGCAGACGGTATATAACCTGTCGCTGCGATTCATGCGCAATGCCTCCCTGGCCGAGGATATGGCGCAGGAAGCGTTCCTCAAGGCGTACCAGAAGATCGGGAAGTTCCGGGGAGACTCCCGGTTTTCGACGTGGCTGTACCGCATCGCGTGCAACGTGTGCCTTTCCGAGCTGCAGAAGCGCAAGCGCCGCGGCGAGCTGTCGCTGGTGTATGAAGCCGGGCCCGCCGCGTTTCCTGCCGCGGCAGCGGACCCGTCAGAAGAAGCCGAGCTGATCCGGCGGTGCGTCGCGCAATTGCCCCGGCGGTATGCGGAGGCCATCACGTTATACTATCTTCGGGAATGCTCGTATGACGAGGTGGCGGAGATCATGGAGGTGCCCGAGGGCACGCTGAAAACATGGCTGCACCGCGCGCGCAGGCAATTGCGCGATATTGTGAAACGGGAATTGAGGTATGATGATGAATCCTGAAGACGCGCCGGTTCTGGATCCCTTGAGTCAGCGTATCGACGCCGCATTGCGCCAGGAGCCGCCGGCGCCGCTGCCGGGCGGTTTTCATGGGGCGCTCCGGCGGCGTCTCCGGATCGCGGCCCTGATTCAGCGGGAACGGCGGGTTTTTCTGCGCCGTCTGTTGCGGGTGGCGGCACTGAGTGTGCTGGCGGCCGCCGTAGCGGTTTCGGGGGGCCTGTATTGGGATATGTCGGGGACGTTCCTCTGGGAGTTCCCCGGTTTTCTGGGGTATGTCGATTACCTGGCCGCGCTGACGAACCGGGTGTGGTGGCTCTCGGGCAGTCCGGCCCTGCTCGTCTCTCTTGGCGCGGTCGTGATGACGCTGCTTGTCGCGGGGGCGTTCGTGGGCGTCTTCCGACAACCGGTCCGGTCCCGCCTGCCCTTTCACGGCCCCGTTTCATAAATAACGCGATGGTAACGGTTTGCCGGAGACAGGCGATTTCTGCGTACGGGGCTTTGCATCTGGGGAATCATCTGCTATAATTCCGCTCCGCTGTAAGGGAATTTCCCTTGGCATCAAAATCAACGAGGTCTTTCGAAATGCCGGTTAAGTATGAATGCCCCAAGTGTGGTAGGCGCTTTACGGAGTGGGGCGCCGAGAAAGTCGGGTTCAAGTGCCCCAAAGATCAGTGGTGTTCCAAAGACCACCCCGACGACATCGAGCTGGTGCGCGTGGGGTCGTCGGACGAAGGCCTTTCGCGGCGGCCGACCCTGAAGCGCACGCCCCGGAAGATCGCGCAGCCTAAAGCGCCCGTCATGGAACTCGACGAAGACGAGGCTCTGGTTCCCGATGTGGACGAGATCGAGGCGGACGACGAGTTCGAAGAGGAAGAAGACGAGGCCATCGTGATCGAAGGGGCCGTGGTAGAAGAAGCCGCCGTTGAAACCGAGGATACCGAAGCGGCCGCTGAAATCGACGATGAGGACGGCGTGGAGGAAGCCGACGGAGACGAGGACGTCGACGTGCCCGCCGATGAGATCCTCGACGACGAGGAACTGGCCTGAGACGCCGCCGTTGAAGGTCCCGTGAGGCAAAACTAAAGAACCGCCCCGGCGTCGTTGGACGAGCGCCGGGGCGGTTTTATGTCTGCTGAGGCCTGTTGCCGGACGAACGGCTTACGCTCAGGGGGCCTGTTCGGATTGCTGCGCCTCTCCCCCGGCCTCTTCCTGCTCTTTCTCTTCCTGGTCGCGCAGCTTGATGGCGGCTTCTTTGGTGGTCACGATGACGCGGTCCGGTTTGTACAGGATGCCCACCCGCTTCATTTCCTGTTGCTTCAGCAAATGGTTCTCCAGGAATTCCACGACGTTCACCTTGGCCTCGTCGCTCAGGCTCACTTTGACCTTAAGCCCGCCCGATTTGCTCACCAGATCCCGAAGCGGCTGATCCGCGGCGATCTGCAGTTGCGTGGCCTGTTTGATGACGTTCAGCGCCTCGAACAGGTCTTTGCCATCGAGGCCGCGCACCTGGGCGGTGATGTCTTTGCGTAGTTTGCCCGCCAACTGCGCGGGGACTTTCACGCGCGGGAGGATTTCGACGTTGCCCTTCGCATCACGCATCATGCCTTCGGGGAGGGCGCTCTCCGCGGGCGGAGGCGCGTCGTTGGGCGGGCTGGGAGCGACACCGGCGGCGCCCGCCGCGTAGGGATCATAATCATCCCACAGGATTTCCTTCACGACATCGCGCGGGATCGACATGGGGGCCACGCCTTTGACGACCTCAATTTCGACATCGGTGGCCGTGCGGCGCAACACCTGCACGCGCTCGAAGCGACGATTGTCGTTCAAAATGACGGTGTCGCCCTTGGGCTCCGCCACGGGCTCCTCGTACTCCACGACCGGGGTTTCCGGCGGGGCGGCGGCTTCGGGCGCGGCCTCCACGACCGGGGTTTCCGGCGGGGCGGCGGCAGGCGGGGCGGCGCCCGCCTCGGCCGGGCTGGCTGCCGGGCTGGCGGGTTCCGTCTGGGCGTAGGCCGCGGACATGACCAGCATCATCATAGAAACGAACAACACTGCATATCGCATCGTTTGCGATCCTTTCTGCAGGGCAGCCCCCGAGTTTAACGTTCCCGATGCTTTCGATCGTATGTGGTCATTCTAGGTTTGCTCCCGCCGTAAGTCAAGAGAAGACCCCGGTCCGACGCGGGAGATCACGCACGATGCAGACCGGGTTGCCGCTGAAGGCAGGCTTGTACGACGCGGAGACCGACGACAAGTGGACTGTGCGGGCCGGCCGCATTTGATGGCGCAGGATTGAACGCAAAATGCTATAATAGCATCTCGAACGCGGACAGGAGGTAAAGCGGGATGGCTCTCATTCTCATTGCCGACGATGATTCAGCTTCGTTTGACGTGCTCGCCGTGGCGCTGACGGCAGAGGGGCACGAGGTGCTTTACGCGGCCAACGGGCAGGAAGCCCTGGAGATGGCCGCGGGCTCCAGACCCGATCTCATCTTCCTCGATGTCATGATGCCCGTTTTTGACGGCTACGAGACCTGTGAGCGCATGCGCAACGACCCCGATATCCCTGAGAAGCTGCCCATCATCTTCCTGACCGCCACGGAGGAAGACCCGCGCAGGATTGAGCAGGTTGGCGGTTCGGATTACCTCACCAAACGTCACATGATTGCGGAACTCCAGGATATGCTGGTCAGGCATCTGGGGCCCAAGGCGTTCACGGAATAATCGCTCTGGACTGTCCGGAGGGGGGCTCGGGGTCCTCCCCCGTTTCCGCCGCCGGCTCCGTGGATGCGCCGCACGCGATGCGTCTGGCGGCTCACTTCGTTCCGGCCGCCTGCGTAATGCCTCGGCCCAGGGCGGTTCTGAGCTCCAGGAGCTCACTCTTGACGCCTTCAAGCTTCCCGGGTTCCAAATTCTCGACATAACGTTCCCAGCGGCAGGCGGCCATGGTGTTGGGGCCCAACACCCGGTCGTCCACGCCGGTTTCCATGGCGGTTCGGAGGTACTCGAAGTCTTCCAGGCCGTCGCGCAGGCGGTGGAGACGCACCGAGGGGACGAGGGAGCCTGGACCGGGATAGAACAGAAAATGTTCGCCCGGGCCCGGCGCGGGCCAGATGTCGGGGGTTGCCGAATCCAGTAGCCGCCACGCGTCCGGCCAGTCATTCAGGGGGAGGCCGAAGAGGCCGTCCAGATCGTGCCCCCAGCAGACCCAGGGGCCCAGGCGGGCCTCGGCCGGATGGGCGTCGGCGTGAAACGACGGGAACTGGACCGATGACGCGTCCAACCACACCTGGGCGCCGCCCGATAGATACGCGATGGAGGCCGGGTCGGGCGGGCGGCCGAGTTCCACTTCCGTCATGCTGACCGGGCGGCTGTCGAATGTCCCCGAAAATGTGAAGCGGATCCCCGTGAAGCTCCGCTCGCGGTCGAGCACGCCTTCCGACCAGCTGGGCGCGAACCGCCTGTCGGACGGATGGAATTTCCACGTGACGCGGACGGCGGTCCAGCGAATGCCGTCCCGGGACACCTCGACCGCCGGATCCGCGGCCTCATGGCCGGTGCGCCAACCGATGCGGACCCGGTTGGTGGTTTCGGGCGTCTGGAGGCGCAGCTCGAACCATTCGGGGGCGCCGGCGCGCGGAGCGTTGGCGGACGTCCAGGCCGTGTACAGGCTGCCGTCGCAGGCATCCTCCGCGGCGGAGGCATACGGCATATCCTGCGTGGGAATGCGCGCAGTGGAAGAGGCCCGGGCGCTTTCGATCGCATACGGCGGGTTCGCCGCCAGGGACATGCCCGTTCGGACCCGTTGAATCGCGATCGGGTCGAAGAACCGAAGTGGAATCACCCAGATTTCGGCGAGTTGCTGTGTCTGAGGATGCGGCACGCCCTGAAACAGGCGGCGCACCGCGGGAGCAAGCGCCGAGAACCGGGAGTACCGGTCGCGCACTTCCGTCCAGTGCGAACGGGGCAGCGGCGGCATCGGCTCGGCGCACGCGCGCCGCGCCCATCCGGCGCTGGCCAGGGCCTCAACGACGGTTTGCAGGGTACTGGCCGAGGATTCGTCGGCCATGACGTTCGCCAGCCTCTCCCCCATTCCCATGAACACGACGGGCATGTGCGCGATGCGGGCGGCATACACAAGGTGTTGCAGGTAGTGCTCGCTGCCGCCGGGCGCCGCCGGAAACTCAAGCGCGGTGTTGCAGGCGATGCGCCAGGGCGCCAGGGCATCGTAGAACAGACGCCATTCGTCGAGCGTGTCGCCGGCAATGCCGCTGAACGAACGGATGCGGTCCGGGGACAGGCGCGCCGCCGCGGTGAGACCGGGGAACTCGGGGATCTCGAAATCAAACACCTCCAGCGTGACGCGGACATACCGTTTCGCGCGGCCGTCCAGGCGCAGGCCGAGCCGCCCTTCGTAGAGCCCCGCGGGGCAATCGCGCGGAACCTGGTACGTCACCCACAGCGCGGCGGTGGTGTCCTTTGCGAGGGTGAAGGGTTCGAATGCGGGGAGCGGGTCCGGCCGCGCGGCCTGCTCGCCGTACGCGCGCGGCGACGGCGTGGGCACGGCCAGATAGCCTACGCGCCGGATGTCCGGGGGGCCGATGGTCTTCGAAAGGGGTTCCGGGGCGGCGTCCAGCTCGTCGATGTCCCGCCGCGCAGAGCGGATGCAGACCTGGAACGACTCGTATTCCCCCTGTGCAGCATAGAGCCGGACATGGGGTTCCGCCCCCGGCGGGGGAACGCTGTCCGGGTAGACGTTGTCGAGACTCGATGCCGTCCAGATGCGCGTGGCGGAAACCACCGCGCAGAGGAGGCCCAGGGTAACGCTATGCATGTGCGGCGACCTCGTGCTGCTGAAACGGGCGCATGCCCTCGATAGAGACGACTCCCGCGGCATGCGGGTTGACGCGCTCACGCGTTGTGCGTGGCATGGTGCCTGGAATCCGGGGGCATTTTCCAGGAAGGGCCGGACGCTTCCCGCACGCCCGGCCTGTCCGGCGCGGCGCGCGGTTGCGCACGGGGGCGCCTGCTCCGGAGAACACTATCCGTTCACGTCGTGCGTTTCGTCGAGCATGGCCAGGTAGTTTTCGGCGGGCACGTAACTGGGGATCGAGTTGCCGGAGCCGATGGCGTAACGGCCGCGCGGGCCGCAGGTCTCGATGAGATACCGCGTGTGGGCGCGGACCTCCCCGGACGTTCCGGCGCTCAGCCGGTTGATGTCGAGTCCCCCCAGGACGGCGATCCTGGCGCCGTAGCGCTCCTGAAAAACCTCGACGGGCACGATGGCGTCCTCGAACGAGTGTTTGCCGTCGATGCCCACATCGTCGATCAGGTCGTCGATGATGGCGGCGAGGTTGCCGCAGGAGTGCAGGAAGTAGGGCAAGCCGGCCTCGTGAGTCAGCCTGGCCAACTGCTTGTGCCAGGGCAGGGCGTAGCGTTTCATATCGTCCGGGGCGACGAGCGTGCCGGTGCGGAATCCCATGTCATCGCCCTGGAGGATGGCGCAGAGTTTGTCGAGTTCGAACAGGCGTTTGTAATAGGCCAGGAGCAGGGTGCCGACCTTATCGAATACCGCGGCGACAAGCTCCGGCTGTTCGCAGGAGGCGATACACAGTGCCTCGATGGACATGATCTGCGAGACGTGCTCGAATACGCCGGCCGCGTGGCAGGTCACCAGCCCCATGCCTTCGGGCAGGTGCGCGCAGACGTATTCGAGGGGAAATAAGTCCACGTCTTCCGGGGACGGCCATGGGTAGCGCTCGAAATCCTCCCAGGAGGCGATGGCGCCCTGGTGCTGGTCGTTCCAGGCGCGCTGATGATCGGACCGCGCGACCACGTCGTCATGGAGAATGCGCCGCTCGGCGAAAGGCAGGCCAATCTCCAGGCGGACGAAGTCGTAGCCCATGCGATGCCAGAATGCGATGAAGTTGTCTAGCCAGGCCTTCATCGAGGCCCGATCCGTTGGTTCTCCCACCCACTCCCTGCCGAGGAGTCCGGTCACGATGGGCTTCAGGACGGTGGGATCCACGATGTATTCGATGAGCGGCGGCGGTCCCGCGCGCCGTCCCATGAGCGTATCGACAAAGCGTCCCGCGTCGGGCCGCGGGTTCCGGACCGGCAAGTGTTTGAGCATCCTTGCCCCCTTTCGCGGGGATTACTCTAGCGGCCGCAGCGCCCAGTCCGCAACCAGGGCGGCCCCGTTGATGGTCTGGAAGCCGATGCCTCCGATGCGCGTGTTGTTGGTGTCCGACACATAGAAATCATCGGTTTTAAGGAGGACGTTCCCGGCCGTATCGAGGATGCGCATGCTTACCCGGTCCGTCACGACGACGCCCTCGACCACGTACGGGGCGCCCGGCGTCCATGCGAAGTCGGGTTTCTCGTACAGCGTGCGTCCCGACAACGTGCGCAAGACAACCCCGTTTTCCAGGCGCGCCTCAAAGCCTTCCTTCATGTCCGGCGAGACCTGGAACAGCAGGCTGACGGATTGGGCGCCGGGTTCCGCGGTGAGGGTGGCGCCGTAGACGCCTTTCGAGCCGGTCATGGCGGTGTTCACGGCCGCCGCGGTCCCTTCCTTCGCCTCCTGGCGGAGGGCGGTCCGGGCCTCGTTGGCCCAGGCCCATGCGCCGCCCGTGAGGGTCCATTCGGGGCCGAGTGCGGCAGCGACAGACGCCTGCGGGGCGCCGGCCGGAACACTGGTGCGGGTCGCGTCCGAAAAGTCCCAGAACCGGCCCTTGCCGACATAGGTCATGAAGCCCAGGTGGCCGGTCAGCTCCTTCTCCTCCTCGAGGATGTCGAATTGAGGGCTTTCGGCGATGAGCGTGCCGTCGGCGCTCATGAGTTTACCAGAGACTTTGCCGTCTTTGATCGTGCCTTCGAGGATGTACTCGGTATCGTAATGCCATTGGTTTTGAGGCCCGCACCAGAGCTGGCCCAGCGGATTACGGTAGAGCATGAGGGAACCGGCGCCGAAGTTGCCTCCGAGCCAGAGATTGAATCCCGTCTGGATCTGGGGATCGGTACGCAGGAGGAGTCCGCCGCCGCCGGCGCCTTTCTCGAGCAGGATGCGGCAGCGCCACGTGCCCTCGGCGCCGCCCAGGCTGGCATTGACCACCGAGGACCGGTGGACGTCGGCCCCCTGGCGGAGGACGGTCCTGTCTGGCGTCGTCCATTTCCATTCCCCCGGGCCGATGATGGTCCACTCGCTGTCATCGCTGGTGACGAGACGGAGTTTGCTGGGGGAATCGGGGACAATCGGCGACAGGGGCGTCTCGGCCGCCCCGGGGCGGTAGAACCGGGCGATGCCGTGCGTGTACAGTCCGCATGCGCGATGAACATCCGGGGCGCTCCCGGGCGCTTCGAGCCAGTCGCTCTGGGCTTCCAGTGTGGTGCCGTCCCAGCGAAACACCTGCACGCGCACGCGGCCGGCCTCGGCGACGCCTTCCAGCACATACGGCGTGTAGTAGGTCCAGGGGGCGTATTTGTCTTCCCAGCAGAGCGCGCCCGACGCGTCGTGAAGCTGCACGCCGCCCAGGCCGGGATTGCCCCCGAGCGTCAGCCGGTACCCGGTGCTGAGGTCCGGCGCGGCGGCGAACCAGAGGCCCGCCGCGTCGCAGGTCGGAGACGGCTCGACGTAACAGCGCCAGACGATGGTTCCGGCGCCGGGGAGGGTCTGAACGGCGGATGCGGTCGCGCCGGATTTCTCCTGAATGATCACCGCGGGCGCACCCGGTTGTATCTGCCAGGTTCCCTCACCGGTCATCTGCCACGCGTCGGCCGGCAGGTCCGCGCCCGCCAGGGCCGCGGTGGCCGCCCAAGTCACCAGAGTTGCCGCGAAAAGCATCGGAATTCCTCCTGCATGATGGTTACGCGATGTCGAAACTGGGGATTGTGAGCTGTTCGCCGTCCTTGAACGAAGAGGCATGAGCGACGAGCCCCGGCACGGTCATCGCGAGCGCTTCGTAGAGGTCGACCTCGGGAGCGCGCTCCTCGACGAGGGCCATGATGAATTCGTTGGTGAGGAACGGGTGCGAGCCGCCATGCCCGGTGTCGTAGCGCATTTTTTCGGGCAGCGTGTGCCAGTATTCGGGCAGGGCGCTGAGCGCCTGGTCGGGCAGCTGGAGCGCGAAGGGCTGGCCGCCGGAGCCCGGCATGTACATCGCGGCCCTGGTGCCGAACCATTGAGCGCGTTCGCCGTGGCCGTGGATGTCCCAGCAGACGTTGCAGCGGAACGGGTGGCGTTTGTCCGTCAGGAACATGGCCATGCCATTGACAAAGGGATTGTTGTATGCGTTGTCCTGGAATCCGGGGTCATCGGGTTTTCGGGTTCCGATGCACGAGACCTTGACCAGGCGTTCGCGGGTGACGCTGACCAGAAACGCGGTGCTGTGGGTCGGATAAAACATGGGCGGAAGTCCCCAGCGCCAGGTGCGTTTGCCGTCGCGAGTGGACAGCTCGTTGTCCGCCCAGCCAATGCCGGGGTGATAGTATTCGGCTTCGCAATAGACCAGTTCGCCGAAGAGGCCGTCGTGGTGGAGGCGGCGCGCGGTGATCGTCTCCGGGCGGTAATGGCTGGTTTCCGCCATCATGTAGGTGAGCCCGGTGCGCTCTTTTACCTCCTTCATGGCGGCGGCTTCCTCGAGAGAACAACAGGCCGGGACCGCGCTGATCACGTGTTTACCGTGTTCCATGCAGTCAATGACATGGCGGGCGTGATTGGGGGCCTCCGTGAATACGGCGACCGCGTCGATGGCCGGATCCAGGATGAGTTTTTCGAGGGACTCGTAGGTTTTTTCGCAGCCGTATTTGCTCTGCAACCGCGCACAGCGCTCGGGGATGAGGTCGCTGACGGCCTCGACAATGCAATTCGGGTGTTCGTGCCAGTGGAAGGACAGCCCGAACCCCCCGCCCACGATCCCGATGCGGATCTTGTTCTCGGAAGTCTGTTGCCAGGGCGGCCCCGCGGCCAGAGCGTCTGTCGGTGCCCCGGCCAGCACGATGCCGGATGCCCCCGCCGCGGTGGTTTTGATGAAGCCGCGTCGTGAGAGGGGCGCGGTCTCTCTTGTGTGATGGTGTTTCATACGGCATTCTCCTGGTGGTTCACGCGTTCAGCTGCGGGCGCGTCCGGGCGGATCAAAACTGGGAATCGGCAACTGTTCGCCGTCCTTGAAACAGGATTCGTGGGCCACAATCCCGGGAACCGTGAACGCGAGCGCCTCGTACAGGTCGACGAGCGGTTCCCGGTCTTCGACGAGCGCCATGACGAATTCGTTGGTGATAAACGGATGCGATTTTCCGTGGCCGGTGTCGTAGCGCATGGCTTCGGGCACCATGTGCCAGTAGTCGGGCAGGCCGCTCAGGGTCTGGTCAGGCAGTTGCAGCACGAACGGTTGCCCGCCCGAGCCCGGCATGTACATGGCGCCCCGGGTCCCGAACCACTGCGCGCGCTCGCCATGGGCCTTGATGTCCCACGCGACATTGCACCGGAACGGATGGCCCTGGTCGGTGAGGAACATGGCCATGGCGTTGTTGAAAGGATTGTTGTACGCGTTGTCGCGCAGGGCGGGGTCGTTTTCGGTGTCGCCCCAGCCGATGCACGACACTTTGACGAGCCGTTCGCCCGTGACGCCTACCAGGAAGGCCGAGCTGTGGGTCGGATACAGCATCGGCGGATAGGCATAACGCCAGGTGCGCTGGTCCTTGTAGTACCAGAGGGCGTCGCGGCCGGCCTTGTCCATGGGATGGTAATACTCGCCTTCGGTATAGATGAGCTCGCCGAGGAGGCCGTCCCGGAGCAGGCGTCGCGCCGTGATGGTCTCCCACCGGTAGCTGCTGGTCTCGGCCATCATGTACTTGAGGCCGGTGCGTTCCTTGACCTCCTTCATGCGGGCCGCCTCTTCCAGCGTGCAGCACGCCGGCACGGCGCTGATCACGTGTTTGCCGTGTTCCATGCAGTCGATCACGTGGCGGGCATGATTGGGCGCTTCGGTAAACACGGCGACGGCATCGATGGCCGGATCCAGGATCAGTTTTTCCAGCGACTCGTAGGTTTTATCGCACTTGTACTTGCCCTGGAGCTGGGTCAGGCGGTCTGGCCTGAGATCGCTGACAGCCTCAACGGTGCAGTTCGGATGTTCATGCCAGTGAAAAGACTGACCGAACCCGCCTCCGACGATGCCGATGCGGATCTTCTTGTCCGAACGCTGCTCCCAGGCCGGCGCGTCGGCCAGAGACTTCCCGAGCGCCGATGCCGCCATCGGCAGGGCCAGGGAAGCCGTCGCGCCGGCCAGAAAACCGCGCCGCGACAAGGCAAACGGGGGCAATTGGGGATTCTTGGTGGTATGGTCGTGCATGGAAACTCCCCTGGGCGCGTCCATCGCGCCGTGCGGTGCTGCTTGAAGCGAACATTAAAGCACAGAAACGAACGATTCGCAAGATTAGCACAGGTGCGTGGGTGGTTTGTCCGTGCCGGGCCGTGCCATGGCGACACGGTTCCGTGCGGTCTATTGCCAGGTTTCCATGAACTCGTGGGACAGGATGGCCACGGTGGGCACGGCGGGGAAGGCGTCGTTGTAGCGCACGAACCCGACATGGCCGTCGGTGTAGATGACGTCGGCGCCCAGCGCGCCGCTGCTCGACTCCGCGGGTACGGAACTGATAAAGGTCCACGCCAACACGACGGTTTCCGTTTCCGTCAGGAGATCGATGGGCCGCAGGGCGTATGTGTTCCCATCGGGGTCCCGGGCGAGCAGGCTGCCGAACTCGTCGTATTCGAGCGGGGTGGTGTTGTCGGGGTTGATGAGCGTGTGATAGTAGGCGCGGAACTCGTCTTCGTTCTGGACGGCGTAGCGCAGCTCGGTCACCACCATCTCATGCTTGCCCACGTCGACTTCGTGGCGGAACGCTTCGACGCATTCCTCGCGGTCGGGGAGGCTGGTGAGGGTGGTGCCGGCGTTGGCGCCGTCGGCCACCTTGCCGAGGTGGTGCTGGCGGAGCCCTTCTTTTTCAGCGACCTGCACGGCCTTGTGCCGGGCCTTGCTGAGCACGGGCAGGTAGAGGGCCATGAGAATGCCGATGATCCCGATGCAGATCAGCAGCTCGATGAGGCTGAATCCCTGCCTTCGCCGCATGGTTTCGCTCCTGCCCGTCAGCCGCGACTGGCGAGATCAGTGTATCAAAACGGGCGGCGGGAGTCATTCCCGGGTAAGCATCATGCCGGCACGACCCGCACCCACACGTTTCGGGTTCGGGGGCCGTCGAATTCGCAGAAATAGAGAGATTGCCACGTGCCGAAGGCCAATTTGCCGCCGCGAACGGGGACGATCTGGCTGAAACCCATCATGCTGGCCTTGACATGGGCGGCCGCGTTGCCTTCGGCATGGGCGTACGGGGCCTGCCAGGGAACGGCCCGTTCGAGGGCCTGGATCATGTCGGCGACCACGTCGGGATCGGCGTTTTCGTTGATGGTGACGCCCGCGGTGGTGTGGGGCACGAAAACATGGCAGATGCCCTCGCGAATTCCCGTTGCCGCGATGGCTTCCTCGACCCGGGCATCGATGTTTACGAATTGCGTGTGGTTCGTGGTGCGGACAGCGATTTCTTTCATGGGTCTCCTCTCGCGTTGGATGCCGCGC
>JAAYAQ010000244.1 GCA_012719295.1 Candidatus Hydrogenedentota bacterium
GGCCCTTCGGACCGCACAAACATCCGCTGCCAGGTCCCGGCGGGCAACGTCACGCGCCGCGACGGCGCGGCGAGCCCGTACACGCTGCCTGTGTATTGCCACGGTTTGAGCGTTGCATACTGCGCCGCGTAATCGTCCAGCACCTGCACTTCAAATCCTTCGTAGGCCGGATTGCCCTCCCGCGGCGTGCGGCAGAACACCCCGCTGTTGCCGTCCGCCGGCACCCGGAATTCCAGCGCCAGTTCAAAATCGGCAAACTGTTCCGTCGTCGAGAGCCATCCGCCTTCGCCGGCATCGGTGTAGAGCATGCCGTTCTCCGCGCCCCAGGTCTGCTCCTTGCCTCCGATCTGTTCCCACCCGGTCAGGTCTTTTCCATTGAACAACGGACGCCACCCCTCGCCCGGCAGGATCTCCCGCAGGTAGACGTTCGCGAACCACAGGTCCGAACCGTGATGCTGCAACTCGATCTGGCCCGACGGATAAATCGGGATCTCCCGGTTCCAGTAGTTCTCCATGACCACGTTGTTCACCACGAGCGTGTTGTTCAAATACACCGTCACCCGCTCGCCCACCATTTTGATGTGGAACGTGTTCCAGTCGCCGATCGGATTGTCCGCGCAGGCCAGCGGCTTGCTCGGGTGATTCTGGTTGTTGTAGAGGCCCCCCGACCCTTCCGGCCATTCCGCCGTATCCCAGATCTGCACCTGGGGCGCGCCACGCAGATAGACCCCGCTGTCTCCCTTGGCCAGGATTTTCCAATCCACGATCATCTCAAAATCCGCGTAATCCTGGGCCGTGCACAGGCTCGTGCCCTTCCCGTCATACTTCAATACGCCGTCCACCACGCTCCAATGTTCGTTCATCAGCGCGTTGGCCTCGGCCTGCGCCGCCGCCAGCTCGTCCGGCGTTAACGCCGCGCGCTTCTCCGGATTGTCCAGCGGCCCTTTCAGCAGGCCTTTCCACCCCGTCAGGTCCTTCCCGTTGAACAGCGCCACATACCCCTTCGGCGGATTGTCCGGCGACATCGTCCCCAGCAGCCGCGCCACGGCCGGCTCCATCGCACGCGCCCAGATCCAATACCCCTGCGTGTTCGGGTGGAGCGCGTCCGGCATGATCGACTCGGGCAGAACGCCCTCGTCGGTGAGGAATTCTTCGCCGATATCCAGGAAAAACACGTTCTGGCCATCGTCCAGACCCGACAGGATCGCGTTCGCCGCGGCCAACTTCTGCCGGTTCTCGGCATCCGGCGCGGTCTCACGCGGGAAGATCCCCAGCAGCAATACCTTGATCTGCGGCAGCTTCCCCCGCACGCTCTGCACAATCGCCGTTACACCCTCTGCGACCTGCTCGGCTGTGTGGATCCCGTGGTTGTTCGTCCCGATCATGATCACCGCGAGTTTCGGCGACACCTTGCTGAAATCCAGGTCGTCCAGGCGCCACAACACGTGATACGTGCGGTCCCCCGACGTGCCCAGGTTCACCGCGTTCCGGTCCGCGTAGTAATAATCCCAGACTTCCTTCCCGGCGCCTTCCCAGCCCTCCGTGATCGAGTCTCCGATGAACAACAGGTCCGCGTTGCCTTCCAGCAGGCGCGCTTTCATCGCATTGTGACGGGCCACCTTGGCCTCGCTGGGCGGCGCCACGCGATCCGCCGGGTTCTGATGCGCTTCCTCGGCGGCATACACCGCCACCGTCCCAAGCAGCAGCGCCAGGCACAATCCCAGCGTCTTCCGAAATAGTGTGCTTTCTCGATGCATAACGTGTACCTCTCATTCGTGGTGGGATAGGGATCCTTCCAGCGACCCCCGGAAAACGCTATTGTGCCCCCTGCCAACCTGCCGTGCAAGTACATTCTGCGCCCCGCGGGCGCCCGCCCCGTAACTGGACCCTTCGTAGAGTGATTGTGAACCGCCCGGCCGCCGGAAATGCGGTCACGCGTCCGCGTCGACATAAGCCGGGTTGGGAACGGGCCTCTGCGCACCGACACGCCGCTGCCAGGCATGCAGCATCGCGCGCAATTCCTGCGTCTTCTCGGGCATGGCCGCGGAAAGGTCCCGCCGCTCCCCCAGATCGTCCCGCAGGTTGTACAGCTCAACCCGCTCATCCTCATAGAACTCAATCAGCTTCCAGTCGCCTGCGCGCAACGCCGCGCCAGGACGCCACCACGTGCCGTGGTAATGCGGATAGTGCCAGAAAAGCGCCTCGCGCGCCGGCGCCGGACCGCCCCCAAGCAGGCCCGCGAAACTCACCCCGTCGCGCGGTTCGTCGTTTGGCAGAGCCAGCCCGAGCAGTTCCAGCAGCGTGGGGTAAAAGTCCGTGCTCGTCACCGGCACATCGCAGACGCTGCCCGCCGCCGTCACCCCCGGCACGCGGATGATCTGCGGAACACGGATTCCGCCCTCGTAACAGAACCCCTTGCCCGCGCGCAGCGGCCCTACGGACGTCGGCGCACGCCGCTCCGCCAGTGTCGACAACCCGCCATTGTCCGAAGTAAACACCACGATCGTAGTGTCCGCGAGCCCGAGCGCGTCCAGCGCGTCCAGCAGCCGCCCCACATTCTCATCCATCGCCCGCACCATCGACGCATAATCCGGCCGGTCCTGCCGCAACCGGGTCACGCCGCCGGGCACCTCGAGGAACACGGGGCCATCCGGTTCGGGCAGAGCGGCGGCCTTCTCCGTAAAATGCGCCAGATGCCGTGTGCAGGCCTCGATCGGAGCATGTACCGTGTAGAACGATAAAAACAATAACAACGGGGCGTCTTGGGCCGTCTCGAGAAACCGGAGGCTCTCGCCGGTCAGGCGGTCCGTCAGATACTCGCCTTCCGGCCCATCCTCCAGCTTCGGATTCTCGTACGGCGAGTAATAACCGCCCGGCGGCGACCCTTTCTCGTGGCCCCCTTTGTTGATCTCAAAGCCCTGGTCTTCCGGATAGAACCCGGCCCCGCCCAGATGCCACTTGCCCGCGAAAAAGGTCCGGTACCCCGCCGCGCGCAGCACCTCCGCCAGCGTGACTTCTTCGAGCGGCAGCTCGTGCCGGTCCTGCGGCCCCAGCAGCTTCCGGTCCTTCGGGTCACCCCCGGGGATCCAGTCCGTAATGTTCAGCCGCGCCGGGTATTTCCCCGTCATGATGGCCGCGCGCGTGGGCGAACACACCGGACACGCCGA